>JBDKLQ010000098.1:0-13428 GCA_039795555.1 Actinomycetota bacterium | reverse complement strand
TAAAACCGAAATAAGGCCTCTGTGGGCAATTAGAGAGATTTAAACCCGTTATCCGTAGGTGTCCCGAGGGCCGCGACCTGGGGCCGAACGGAACCCTTTGCGCCAACTTGGGCCGTTTGGTCCCGAGATGTCGAGCGAAACTATTTGCGGAGCGATTTTTTGAATTGATTCCAAAAGATGTGTTTTAACTAAATTTAATTGCGTAGCCCAAGAGGTTGTATTGCATTTAATTATTAACACGTTGTTGTTGATTTGAATCGGGAGCGCACGGTTTGCAATCTCTTCGCCAACTATTTCCGCCCAACGGACAAAAATTTCACCCTCTTGTAACCCGCTCTGCCATTCTCGTTTCTTTACCAACTCTTCAATTAATTCACCAACTGGTTTTGGTTCGTCAGCATCGCGTGGAGTTTCCGAAACGCTTTTCTTGGGCGCTGCCTTTGCGCCGCCACCTAAGGTTTTAAATGAGTTGTAGAGATCAAGTGCGATATCGCGTTTGCTCATCGAGCCTCTACCTTTCCGCCAGCTACATAAAATCTAACTCCGCCGAGTTCTTCCGGCAAGTCCCCTTCAACCGCTGCGGTGACGATGGTCTGTTCTGCTAATTGGGTGGCAAAAATTAACCGTTCGCGCCGGCTGGTATCTAATTCGGCAAAGACATCATCCAAAATCAAAATCGGATCCATTCCTTGGGCTTTAAATAATTCCAAAGCCGCAACTTTTAATGAAATTGCAACCGACCAAGATTCGCCATGGCTAGCAAAACCTTTTGCTGGAAATTCGCCTAGTTGTAATAACAAATCATCGCGGTGTGGGCCGATTAAAGTTGTGCCTCGTTCGACTTCTTGATATTGAACTTCTTGTAACTTGGTTGCGAATTCGGTTTCGGTTTCGGCGCCGGTGAATTTGTAATTTATTTGGGCTGGCTTCGTTTCATTAAGTGCTTTGTAATTATTGGCAACCAGCGGGTTTAGCGCTGTAACTAGCGCAGCCCGTTCGGCAGTAATTGCTGCACCGTATTTGGCTAATTGTTCGCTCCAGGGAGCAATCGCACTTTGCGCTGCGCGAGTGCGTAGCAGCGTGTTTCGTTGTTTTAACACCCGTTCGTAATCACTAATCACACCGGCAATTCGAGGCGTTTTTGTTACCAGCAACCGATCTAAATAATCGCGTCGATGACTAGGTTCGCCGCGGACCAAATCTAAATCTTCCGGTGAAAAATAAATTACTTGGCAGGCGCCTAAAATCTCGCGTAAGGATTTGGTTGGGTTTTGATTCAATTTTGCCCGATTTGCTTTGGTTGCGTTTAACTCTAAATCAACTTGTAGGTTTCGATCCCCACGAACAATTTCGGCTCGAACAACTGCTTGATCAGCCCCGAGCGAAATTAGTGGTTGGGTAATTGGGGTTCGGTGCGATGATAAAAATGCCAGGTAGATCAAACTCTCGGCAATATTTGTTTTACCCGCACCATTGTTGCCGATAAACGTGGTGACGCCTGGTTTTAGTTCTAAATTTAATTCGGCGTAAGAGCGAAAATTATTTAAAGCTAACTTGCTTACGTACATTAATTAATAAGCAAACTTGGTTGGCATTAATAAGTAGCGATAATTTTCAACTGCCGCCGATTTAGGGTCGGGTTTACCCATCAAAATTGCCGCTTTGCTTGGACCATTAAACGAAATTTGGGCAAACGGAGTGTTGATTGCGTGAAGCCCATCTAATAAAAATGTTGGGTTAAAGGCAATTGATAGCGCTTCACCTGTAAACGAGATTTCAAGCGCTTCATTAGCCTGCGCTTCGTCGCCGCCACCTGCTTCCAAAATTACTGCATTGTTATCAAAAGTTAATTTCAGTGGGATGGTTTTGTCGGTTACGAGCGCAACGCGACGAACCGCTTCAACAAAAGGGGTTACTTCGATAATTGCGTTAGATAGAGATTCTTGCGGTAATAAATGTCGGTAAGGTGGAAAAGTTCCGTCTAATAAACGTGAAGTTGTTGATTTGGTTTCGGTTTGGAAACCTACCAATCGATCGTTGGAGTTTGACGGGGTTAACGCAATTGATATATTTTTATTTGTTTGTAGCGTTTTACCAACTTCCAATAAGGTGCGCGCGCGAATCAAAGCGGTGTTCTCTTGGTTTGGTTTATTTGGTGTGAAATTAAATTCGCGGACAGCTAACCGGTAGCGGTCGGTTGCCGCCATTGTTATTTGTTCGCCGTTAACTTCAATATGTACACCTGTTAGCGATGGAAGTGAATCGTCTTTTCCAGCTGCGGCCGCCACTTGTGAGACTGCGGTTGCGAATGTATCCGCATCAACCACACCTAACGCTTCAGGCAGTTCTGGTAGAGCTGGATATTCATTAATTGGTAAAACTGGAAGGGTAAATTTTGAACTACCGCTATTAACTAAAACCCTAGTTCCGTCTAAGGTAATCGAAACTGGTTTATTTGGCAGCGCGCGAGAAATTTCAACTAGTAATTTCCCAGAAACTAAAACTTTACCTTCGGTTTGAATGTCGGCGTTTGTAGTTGCGCGGCTAGCGGTTTCTAAATCAGATCCGGATAAAGTGATGTTATTTCCTTTAGCATCAATCACAATTCCAAGAAGTGCAGTTTGGATTGGACGAGCGGAGAGGCTGCGGGAAACCCAATTAACTACATCAACTAATTTGCTCTGCTCGACTGTAAATTTCACCGTAGTTTCCTCATCTGTAATTTATATATAAAGGTAGTAGTAATAGCGGCTGTTGATATTGGGGATATTGAAATTACCGCTTTGTAATTACAGAGCTACCTCCACTTCAAACCTTTCATTTATATAACCGCCGCCATAAACAGCTGTTGATAGCGCTGTGGCTATAAAAGAAGTTGTCAGAACTTCCCCAATCCTCTCAGCCTGATATCCACAATTTACGGCTAGATACCCACAGTTATCCACAAAATACCCACATTCTGGGGGTAAATATTGATAAATCAGACATTCGGTCTAAATCCACCCTAATCCGCGGCGTTAAACGCGGTTCTGTTGCTTGATCCGGTTGGTCAGCTCAGTGACTTGGTTATAGATCGAACGGCGTTCAGCCATTAATTGGCGGATCTTCCGATCGGCATGCATAACCGTGGTGTGGTCGCGCCCGCCAAAAGTTTGGCCGATTTTTGGTAGCGACAATTCAGTTAATTCGCGGCAGAGATACATCGCAATCTGGCGCGCATTTACCAAAACCCGAGAACGAGATGTGCCACAGAGATCATCAACGGTCAGACTGAAGTAGGCCGCAGTCTGCGCCATGATTGTTGCGCTGGTAATCGAAGTACTTAAATCATCGGGAATTAAATCTTTTAAAACAATTTCCGCAAGGCCCATATCAACTGGTTGGCGATTTAAACTTGCGAAAGCTGTTACACGAATTAACGCGCCTTCTAATTCGCGAATATTTGATGAAATTTTGCTAGCGATATATTCCAAAACATCATCTGGCGCATTTAACCGATCTTGGGCCGCTTTCTTACGCAAAATTGCAATACGAGTTTCTAATTCCGGCGGTTGAATATCGGTAATCAAACCCCACTCGAAGCGCGAACGGAGCCGATCTTCCAAGGTATTTAACTGTTTTGGTGGGCGATCGGAGCTAATAACAATCTGCTTATTGGCGTTATATAAAGTATTAAAAGTGTGGAAGAATTCTTCCTGGGTCCGCTCTTTATTTTCTAAAAATTGAATGTCGTCAACCAGCAAGATATCTAAATCACGATATCTACGTTGAAAATTACTACTTTTATCGTCGCGGATCGAGTTAATAAAATCGTTGGTAAATTCTTCGGAAGAGACATAACGAACTCGAACATTTCCGTAAAGTTCTTTTGCATAAGCACCAATGGCGTGTAGTAAGTGGGTTTTTCCTAAACCAGATTCGCCATAAATAAATAGCGGGTTATATGCCTTTGCTGGAGCTTCGGAGACCGCCAAAGCTGCAGCATGGGCAAATCGATTCGAAGCACCAATAACGAATGTTTCGAAGATATAGCGCGGATTTAACGCACCAGAATCAGTCGAAGATTTTGTGGCAACTGGCTCATCGCGACGGATTGCGATTTCAATGTCAGCGCCACCATCAACTGAATCAACCGAATCAAAAGTTGGTTCTGGTGGGTTAGGTAGCTCCAAAGCTTCATCAATAGTTACTGCGATGTTGACTCGTTCGCCAAGTTCGACAGTTAGAGCATCGCCAACTTGATTACGGAGGCGGTTTTCTAAAAAGTCTTTGACGAAAGTATTTGGAGCTGCGATTAGGAGATTGGGGATGCCGGCGCCCTTTAATAAACCTAGGGGTCTTGTCTGTTGAAGGAAGGCCTTATGTGGGGAGTCGGGGGCGACCTGATCGATCACCTTCCGCCAGGTAGCGCCTAGCTCTGCGTCCTCTAGAACCTCGGCCATAGCTACCTCCCACATATCCACAAAGTTATCCACAGCCTGTGGCCTAAACCAGAGGTTGAGCCTCAGAGGCCCTGTGGAGGAGCGGAGGTTATGGGTCGGTCCCGAATAACGCAAGTGGTTATCCACAATTTGGACTGCTAGCGCTCGCTGGCTTACCCTTAACCCCCTAACTGAGCCTTCCCCCGTATTTTTGAATTGATGGAGATTTAAATGAAGCGCACTTTCCAACCAAATAATCGTCGTCGCGCGAAGAAGCATGGCTTCCGCGCCCGCATGGCGACCCGTGCTGGCCGCGCGGTGCTTTCGGCTCGTCGCGCTAAAGGTCGCGCAAAGATCGCCGTCTGACGCGTGCTTGCAAATAACGCCCGAATTAAACGGAGCGTTGATTTTTCAAAGACCACTAAAGCTGGTCGCCGAATCGCAACGCAATCTTTAGTCGGATATCTACTTCAAACTGACGCCACCGAACCAGCCAAACTAGGTTTGATTGTTGGAAAAAGCGTAGGCAATTCAGTTATTCGCCATCGTGTTGCGCGCCAAATCCGACATGGTGTGCGCGAAGAGTTTTTGAAATTACCAAATGGTTCGCTCTTTGTTGTTCGCGCGTTAAGTTCAAACAAAAATATTTTTCACGAAGCCGAAGTCTTGATGAAAAAATTTTCTTCGCGGAACGGAGCAACCGTTTGAAGCTCTTAACATTTCCAATCAAGTTTTATCGTAAATGGATTTCACCGGCATTTGCACCGCGCTGTAAGTACTACCCACCATGTTCCAGTTACGCCATCACGGCAATTGAAAAACACGGCGTCATCGGAATTGGGTTGGCGATTTGGCGACTTGTTCGCTGTAATCCATGGTCACATGGTGGGGTCGATTATGTGCCAGAAAAAGTTTCACTAACGCTAGGAGCTAAGTAATGGGAAGCGTGTTAGAACCCTTATATATCGCTGTTTCTTGGGTGATTATGTTGATCCACGATCTGCTTGCTCCAGCTTTTGGCGCCAGCAGCGGTGTCACTTGGACGTTATCAATTATGGGGCTAGTGATTTTAATTCGAATTATTTTGATTCCGCTTTTCGTTAAACAAATCAAAAGTCAACGTGCGTTGACGGCGTTAGCGCCAAAAATGAAAGAGATTCAAACTCGTCACAAAGACGATCGCCAGAAGCAATCAGAAGAGATGATGAAGCTCTACAAGGAGCATAAAACAAATCCACTAGCTTCCTGTTTTCCAATTCTGGCCCAGGCGCCAATTATGTTCGCGCTCTTTACCGTTCTTAATGGAATTGGTAGCGGCCATCCGCACGGGGTGCTAACCGAAGCCGATGTTGCTTCGGCTGCAAATGCAAAGTTTTTGGGTGCACCAATTTCGGAAACATTTTTAGGTGCAACAAATGGCGTAACTAAATTGGTAACAATTTTGTTGATTGCAATTATGTCGCTTTCAACATTTACCACCCAGCGTCAATTAATGGTCAAGGGAATGCCAAAAAATGACGATCCAAATAACATGATGCAACAACAGCAGAAAATCATGTTGTATTTATTCCCAATTATTTTTGCGGTGACTGGAGTCAATTTCCCAATTGGTGTTTTAATTTATTGGGCGACAACAAACTTCTGGACTTGGGGACAGCAGTACTACGTAATTAAGCGAAACCCAGCTCCTGGCTCACCGGCATACGAAGAGCTACAGAGAAAACGCGGAATTTCAGGGCAGGAAAGTGGCGGTGGCGTAGCAGCCCCAGAGAAGCCAAAGGGTCAGCGCTTCCAGCCAAAACGGCGAAAAAAGTAGAGACAACAGGGACAAATAGGTATCAATAGGTATAAATAGGATAATTATGGATGAAACAGTAAAGAACGAGCCGAAGCCGATCGCCAAACTTGAGGAAGAGGGCGATATCGCTGCCGACTACCTCGAGGGCTTGCTAGATATCGCCGACCTCGATGGGGATATCGATATCGATGTCGAAAATAACCGCGCCGCTGTAGCAATCGTCGGCGGAAACCTTTCACACCTTGTGGGCGATGAAGGCCAGGTCCTAGATGCCCTCCAAGAGCTAACTCGCCTAGCGGTGCAGAACTCCACGGGCGAGCGGAGCCGGTTAATGCTGGATGTGGATAGCTACCGCGCCAACCGCCGCGCTGAGCTCCAAGAGCTGGCTGAGGCGAAAGCTGCTGAGGCTAAGGCCTCGGGGGCGCCAATCAAGTTATCTCCGATGAATGCCTTTGAGCGGAAAATTGTCCACGACAAGATTCAAGATCTGGGGCTCTCCAGCGAATCCGAGGGCGAGGATCCAGCGCGATTTGTAGTTATTTATCCAGCTTAAGACTGCATATAAGTTTCACGTGAAACCCTTGGCGCCTCTACCGAAAGAGATAGAGAATAAGCTCCGGGCTTTTGGGGAGCTGCTAGCCACCGAAGGAATCAAGCGTGGACTAATCGGCCCCCGCGAAGGCGAGCGGATCTGGGAGCGCCATATCCTCAACTGCCTACCAATTACTACCTTGCTGCCCGAAGGGGCGAGCGTTGCCGATATTGGATCTGGTGCCGGCCTTCCTGGAATCGTCATTGCGATCGCGCGCCCAGATTTAAAAGTTACCTTGATCGAACCGCTCCAGCGGCGGGTTGATTTCTTAATTGAAGCTACCAAAGCGCTGCCAAATACCACTGTTATTCGCGCAAAGGCGGAGAATGTGAAAGGTAAACGCTTTGATTTTGTTACCGCCCGCGCAGTGGCGCCACTTCCAAAGCTGGTTGAGATCTCAAAACACCTCGCTCCAACTCTCTTAGCGCTCAAAGGGGAGAGCGCAAAAGAGGAGATGCTGGGGATAAAAGGGGCAAAATTGCACGAAATCAGCGTCGAAGGGCAGCCAATCTCAAGAATTGTCGAGCTCTCTAGATAGGCTCACGAGCGTGGAAGATTCACGTGAAACAAATTCTGCGGCCAACAGCAAGGTAATTGGAGTCCGCCGCCTTCGCGAAGCGATGGCTAAACCTGGCGCTCCTCGAATCTTCACCGTTGCAAATCAAAAGGGTGGGGTCGGTAAGACCACCACAACGGTAAATATCGCTGCTGCGCTATCGATGGGCGGCCTCCGTGTTCTAGTTATTGATTTAGATCCTCAAGGAAATGCCTCAACCGCCCTTGGCGTCGAACATCGCCAGAGCCAAGGAATTTATGAAGTCCTTATGGGCAACACATCGGTCCATTCGGTGGTGCAGAAAGTTGCTGGCTTTCCAGACTTAGATTGCATTCCATCAAATACTGCGCTGGCGCAAGCTGAAATAAATTTAGTTTCTATTGTAGCACGCGAGCAAAGATTGAAAGATGCAATTAACGAATTACAAAATTCAACTGCTAAATACGATTACATTTTTATTGATTGCCCACCAAGTTTGGGACTATTAACAGTAAATGCGCTCGCCGCGGCAACTGAATTATTAATTCCAATTCAATGTGAATATTACGCACTCGAAGGTTTGTCGCAACTATTAGAAACTTATAAAATTGTAAAACAGAGATTAAATCCAGATTTAAATTTAAGCACCATTGTTTTAACGATGTATGACTCACGTACTCGATTATCAAATGATGTCGCCGCAAATATCAGATCGCATTTCCCGCGCGAATTAATTGATATTCCAATTCCGCGCGCAGTTCGAGTATCAGAAGCTCCTTCGTACTCACAGACAGTTATGACTTATGATCCAGTCTCACCTGGCGCTATTGCATATATGCAGGTAGCGCGCGAAATTTCCGAACGCGGCAAAACAGCAGATTCGAATGTAATCCCAGTTAATTTTCAAGAAACCTATAAGAACGGAATCGCATAATGGCCAAACGTGGTGGACTCGGAACTAATTTAGATGCGTTAATTCCGCTAACTGTTAATCAAGAGCTGGTTGGCTCGCAAGAAGAGGTACCACTTTCATCGATTTCACCAAACCCAAAACAACCACGCACCCACTTTGATCCCGAGGCGCTAGCTGAATTGGTGGCATCAATAAAAGAGATCGGAATTTTGCAACCGCCAGTAGTTCGCGAAGTTGGCGCTGGTCGCTACGAATTAATTATGGGCGAGCGGAGATTTCGCGCTGCAAAGTTAGCTGGGCTAAAAACCATCCCAGTAATTATTCGCCAAACTAAAGATAATGAATTACTTCGCGAAGCTTTAATTGAAAACATTCATCGAAGCAATTTAAATGCCCTCGAAGAAGCCGCGGCTTATTCAAATCTATTAAATGATTTCAATTGCACCCACGACGAATTGGCCGAGAAACTTGGTCGTTCGCGTTCAGTAATTACCAACACGATGCGGCTATTAAATTTGCCAGTATCAGTTCAAAACAAGGTCGCAGCTGGGGTAATTTCAGCTGGCCATGCCCGTGCGCTACTTGGTTTAACTGATTCAACTGCCATTGAAAAATTAGCTAATCGGATCGTCGCCGAAGGGCTATCGGTGCGTAGCGTTGAAGAGATTATTGCGATTTCAAAACCAGGCGGTGGCGCGAAGAAAAAGAGCGGTGGCCGGAAAGAAACTCCCGAGCTTCGCGAGTTAGCTGAAGCCCTTGGTGATTCGCTAGATACCCGCGTGCGAATTGAAAGCGCTAAAGGAAAAGGCGCAATCATAATTGAATATAGCGGCGGCGAAGATTTACAACGTTTAGTAAAACTAATTAAGCCGTAATTAAGACCTAATTAAGACCTAATTAAGACCTAATTTAGCTTTAGTTACTATTTAGAAAGCTTTAGACCGCTTCGGCGATCTAGCTCTTGTTTTACAACTCCAGCCAAAGCTTTCACACCTTCATGAATTCGCTCTGGCGTTGGATAGCAATAGGAAAGTCGCATCGACCACGAACCAAAACCATCGGCATAAAAGGCAGTGCCAGGCACGTAGGCAACTTTGGCCACAATCGCTTTTGGCATCATCGCAGTGGTATCAATTTCAGGCGGCAAAGTAACCCAAACATAAAAACCGCCACCTGGCCTGGTCCACTTCGCCTCTTTTGGAAAATGTTTATCAAGTGATTCCAACATCGCATCGCGGCGGACTTTGTAAACTTCACAAAACGATGCAATTTGATCGCGCCACGGTTGATTTGCTAAATAACTAGAAATTGTCATTTGGGTGAAATTTGATGGGCAGAGAATCGAAGCTTCGCTGGCAATAACCAATTTATTTTTAATGCTCTGCGGCACCAAGGCCCAACCGACCCGAAGACCGGATGCAATTGTTTTCGAAAATGACCCTAAATAAATAACGTTCTCGGAATCTTCTGCTCGCATCGCATTTGGCGACGGTTTATCAAAGCCGAGCAAACCATATGGATTATCTTCGACAACGAAAATTTCAGCTTCGCGGCAGATTTCTAAAATTTCGGTGCGCCGAACGGCCGGCAGCAAAACACCTGATGGGTTTTGATAATTTGGAATTAAATACAAAAACTTTATTTTGCGCCCAGATTGACGAACAGATTTGATCGCGTCCCGAAGTGCGGCTGGAACAAGACCATCTTCATCAGTTTCGACGTGAACCACTGCAGCTTCATATTGTTTAAATGTGCCCAGGGCGCCGACGTAACTTGGCGCTTCCACCAAAACCACATCGCCGGGATCGACAAAGATGCGCGAAATTAAATCCAACGCTTGTTGGGATCCGGTAGTAATAACGACATCATCTGGGTTGGCGCGAATTCCTTCGAGCGCCATAACTTCACAAATTTGTTCGCGTAGCAATGGGTGGCCTTGCCCGCTGCCATATTGCAACGCTTCAGTTCCCTGTTTTGAAATTAAGTCATGTACAACATCGGCCATCATCTCCATAGGTAGGGCCGAAAGATTTGGCATGCCGCCAGCTAACGAGACAATTTCGGGGCGGGAAGCCACGGCAAAAAGTGCGCGGATTTCGCTGGCCACCATTCCGCCAGCGCGATTAGCAAAGCGATTTTCAAGCGCGAGTGAATCACCAGTATGTAAGTGATTTAGCTCGGACATCTACCTATCTTACCGAAAGAGTTACAAGCGAAGTCCGGCGCGTTTTAAGTCCGAAATTCGAAGTGTTCCGGTTTTGGCATCATCTTCAGCTGCCAAATAAAGGCGCTGAATTGCGATCACCAATGACTCGGCAATCAAATCTCTAAACTCGGCCCGCGAATATCGTTCGACATCGCCGTGATTACTTTCGTAACCAAGATCGATTCGCACCGTCGGACATTGCGTTAAGCGCAAAATGTCCCAAGTTTTTACATGGGTGCGATTGTTTTGCAGGTCAGTGCGGGCACAAATTTCGCGCTGCACTAATGATGCAAAGCGCTCGCCCACGATTGAATGAACGCCATGAGTTAATGCGCCATAATAAAAAGTGGCGACGCCATGGGCTTTCTCATTTTGATATTTATCAAAACCTAACGAGACCATTAAATCGGCGCCAGAACTATTCGCCAACTTAATTCGATCACTTTCAATTGGATTATTTTGTGGGCCGCGAGTTAAAAAAACGCTGGCGCCAAGTGCGAGTAGGCGACCTTCAGTTCTTGCGGCAATGTCGTAAGACAAATCATCATATGGATCTAACACCACAACTTTTCCAGCTAATGCTGGTCCGCGATTTAGCTGTTTAACCGTTTCGCGCAATTGTGCCGGCGCGCCACCAGAAACACTTCGCTGTAACCTAATTAGCGCAGTAAATGTCGCCGGTCCACATTTGCCATCAACCTCAGTGCCAACAGATTTTTGAAATTCTTTAACTGCCTTTTCGGTGACTGGGCCGAAAATTCCATCGACTCGACCACAATCAAAACCCATCTCAGTTAATCGTGACTGCAACGCTGCCACATCGTCACCGCGCAATAAGGGAGATGTAGTTAAATAGAGCGAACGATCGCCCAATTTCCAGCGCGCTTCTTCTAACGCATTAAAAGTCTCTTGATTTACTTCGCCAGTAACAGTTAAGCCGCGTCCCTGCTGAAAGGCAGAGACGGCAGCTTTTACTGACTCATCAAAATTTGTCGGTTTGCTATCAAGCAACCCAATTCGATTTAGCGAAGTAATGACTTGATTTACTAAGTCACCACTATCGCCAATTCGAAGATTGTTCATAGCGCTGAATTAGTTAGCTTAAATAAATTCAGCTAAATCTTTTAACAACATTGGCTTTGGTTTTGCACCAACCACAGTCTTAACAACTTGGCCGCTTTTAAATACATGAAGTGTTGGAATCGATGCCACGCCATATTTAATTGCGATTGAAGATTCTTCGTCAGTGTTTAACTTAACAATCTTTAATTTATCGCCATGTTCTGCGGCAATCTCATCAAGAATCGGCGCAACTTGGCGGCACGGTCCGCACCATTCAGCCCAGAAATCAACTAATACCGGTGTTGGGCTATTTAAAACAACCTGCTCAAAATTTGCGGCTGTTACCTTCTCTGCTGCGCTCATTTTCTCCTCTTTCTCTTTTAGTGACTTAAAAACTTTTCGGCATCTAACGCTGCTTGGCAACCAGATCCCGCCGCGGTAATGGCTTGGCGGTAAGTGTGGTCCACCAGATCGCCACAAGCAAAAACTCCACGCAAATTGGTCCGCGTGCTCTTTCCTTCTGTTACTACATAGCCTTCACCGTCTAAGGTGATTTGGCTAGTGATCAGTTCATTTCGCGGCGCATGGCCGATTGCGACAAATAATCCAGTGAAATCGCGTTTACTCTTCTCGCCCGTTACGGTATTACGTAGCTCTAACGCTTCGACTTTGTCAGTGCCGATAACGTCGGTAACTTCGGTATTAAATAAGAATTCAATCTTTGGATTTGCTTTCGCGCGATCAGCCATAATCTTTGATGCGCGTAATTGATCGCGGCGATGAATCACCACAACTTTTGAAGCAAATTTAGTTAGGAAATTTGCTTCCTCCATCGCCGAATCTCCGCCACCTACAACTGCAATTTCTTGATTGCGGAAGAAGAATCCATCACAAGTCGCGCACCAAGAAACACCGCGCCCGGATAATCGTTTTTCGTTCTCCAAACCAATTTCTTTATAAGCCGAACCCATTGCCAAAATTACGGCCTTTGCTTTGATGGTATTTCCCGAGCCATCCTTAAGCGTTTTTATGTCGCCACCTAATTGCATTTCAACAACGTCATCGGTAATTAATTCGGCGCCAAATTTTTTCGCTTGCGCTTTCATATGATCCATTAAATCTGGACCCATGATCCCATCTCGAAATCCCGGAAAATTTTCAACTTCCGTTGTATTCATCAACGCGCCACCAGCGGTAACTGAACCTTCATAAACGACTGGATTTAATTGTGCCCGCGCTGCATAAATCGCCGCGGTATATCCAGCTGGACCAGAGCCAACAATTACTAAATTTTTAACATCGCTCATTGAATTGCTCATTATTCCCTTTACTTAGGTAAAACCTTGCGAACGAATTGCGTAAAAGTTGCAACTTCGGCCACTTTCAATGCGCGGGCTACAAAGAAGTAACCACCTGCACCAAGCACCATTACCAATAACAACTCAACTACTCGAATAATTCCCGAAACTTCGCCAACCCAGCGGGTAATCAAATAGATCGGCGCGAACACCAGTATTGAAGCTAGCGTCAAAGTTAAATGCTGTGGCACAAATTCCGATAAATGTATTTTGCCAGTGTGGCGTTTTAATAAATGTAGGGTGTAAGGCAAGCCAATTAAATAACTAATAGAAAACGCCGCCGCCAAACCAACCGTTACCCACTTGCTCGGCAAAGTAAATAGGAATAAATAAGAAAGCCCAACTGAAATTAAATTTATAAATAAAATCGACGGAACTTGGGTTTTAGTATCTTCAAAAGCATTAAAGGCGCGAACTAAAATGATATTGATACTAAATGTAGCTAACCCAACGCCTAAACCGCTTAAAACGTATCCTAAGTAATTTCCATCTTCCACGCTTAGCGACATAAAGATGGTGCGAGAAATCAATGGTCCAAATAAG
>JBDKLQ010000097.1:0-3066 GCA_039795555.1 Actinomycetota bacterium | reverse complement strand
CAACTCGCATAAATAGGTAGGGAACGCCCCATAAAAGTCCAACTAATGAAAAGTGCCACCAACTTTGTTTGGACATTAAATTAGTTTACTTGATGAATTTGAATTAACTTTCCGGTCAAGACCAATTTTCAGTGCGGGAACTTAGCTCCTTGTATCTTTGAAAAACTTCTGGAGTTGGAGTTTGGGTTACATTTGTTAAACCACTTAATTTCCACTCAGGTAACGTTCCAGTCAATGCCCAACCAGCTTGGCGCGCTGCACCATTTGCAACATATTCACCAGCAGGAGGAAGTAAAACTTCCCGACCGAAAATTGCTGAAGCAATCGGGCCAACTGCCGGATTTTTTGCCGCGCCGCCAATTAATAAAACGCGATTAATTCCGACACCAAGTTTTTCCAGCGAATAAACTGCATCCGCCAATCCACAGAGCATGCCTTCAACATATGCCCGTGCAATATCTTCACGGTTTGAATTGCTTAATGATAAACCAGTTAACGTGCCTCGAGCATTTGGGCGATTAGGGGTACGTTCGCCTTCGAAATATGGAAGTAGTGATAGACCATTCGCACCTGGTTTTGCTGCTAACGCCAATTGGCCAAGTTCGTCGTGATTTACATTTAATAACTTTGCGGCCGCATCTAAAATTCGAGCTGCATTTAAAGTGCACACAAGTGGTAAAAATCGTCCCGTGCAATCGGCAAATCCAGCTACTTCGCCGCTTGGATCGTGAGTCGGAGTATCGCTAACGGCGAAGGCAGTTCCACTAGTACCTAGCGAAACAATTACATCTCCTGGTTTTGCCATTGCCCCAAGCGCTGCACCAGCATTATCGCCGGAACCAGCAGAAATGATTGCGCCAGATCTTGTTTTACCACCAGTTGCTTGAGGTGCTAATACTTTTGGCAAAATTGCGTTGCCGTTTCCCCTCAGAGCTTTTGTCAATAAATCAGTTCGATAAACATTTTTTACGCTATCAAAATAGCCAGTTCCCGATGCATCGCTGCGATCTGTAAATAAATCATCTAAAGAATTACTGCCACTCAATTTCCAACTAAGGTAATCGTGCGGCAGACAAACTGCGGCGATTTTTTCAGCATTTTCCGGCTCATTATCGGCAATCCATCTCAATTTGGTTATGGTAAATGATGCGACAAGTTTTGAACCAACTGCATCGGCTATTGCCTGATCGCCTCCAAATTCTTGGTTCAATTCAGTGGCAGATATTGCAGATTTTGTATCGTTCCAAAGTAGCGCGGGCCGAATTGGATTACCAGTCTGATCTAAAGTAACAGCGCCATGTTGTTGTCCGCCAACACCAATTGCAGAAACATCTTCAATTCCACCAGCAGCTGTTACCGCCTCATTAAATGCCGATTCCCATTTGCGCGGATCGCATTCGGTGCCATCTGGATGAGTGGCGCGACCTTCGCGAATTAAATTTCCAGTTTCGAGCTCTCTAATTACCAATTTCACTGATTGAGTCGATGTATCGACCCCTGCAACTAGCGTCAAAGTGACTCCATTTCGTTACTTTCTTGCGTAAGGCTAGACTGACCCCGTCAAAGATGACAATAAATTGGCTTAAATAGCTGATGTCGAACTTATTTTTCGGAGAAGATAATGCGTATTGGGGTTCTAACAGGTGGCGGCGATTGCCCAGGATTAAATGCTGTGATTCGTGCAGTAGTTCGCAAGGGCGAAAAAGAATATGGCCATACCTTTGTTGGCTTCCGCGATGGTTGGCGTGGCCCACTAGAGGGCTTAACGATGGAATTAAATATTCAAACTACTCGTGGAATTTTGCCACGTGGTGGAACCATTCTTGGTTCTTCTCGAACCAACCCGTTCAAAATTGACGGTGGTGTAGAAAAAATTAAGGCCAATTTAGAAAAAATGGGAATTGATGCACTTATCGCTATTGGCGGCGAAGACACCTTGGGCGTTGCAACCAAACTGGATTCACTAGGTGTGAAAGTAGTTGGCGTTCCAAAAACAATTGATAATGATTTAAATAATACGGATTACACATTTGGATTTGATACTTCAGTGAACATCGCAGTTGATGCGATTGACCGACTACATACGACGGCCGAATCGCATCACCGCGCTTTAATCGTAGAAGTAATGGGTCGCCATGCGGGTTGGATTGCGCTGCATTCTGGAATCGCGGGCGGCGCTTCTTGCATTTTGATTCCAGAAGTTAAGTTTTCAATCGACAAAGTTTGTGAATGGGTTGAATCTCGCTTCAAGCAGAGCTATGCGCCAATTATTGTTGTTGCTGAAGGTGCAATTCCGCAAGATGGTGACATGATGACTAAAGATCAAACACTTGATGCATTTGGCCACGTCAAGCTTGCTGGCATCGGCGACTGGCTCGCTAAACAAATTGAAGAGCGGACTGGAAAAGAGGCGCGCACTTCGGTACTTGGCCATATTCAACGTGGTGGTTCACCGACTGCATTTGACCGGGTATTGGCTACACGATTTGGGTTACACGCAATTACTGCAGCAAGTGAAGGCGACTGGGGCAAAATGGTGGCGCTTCACGGAACTGAAATTAAGCGGGTACCACTCGCCAGCGCCACAACTGAACTTAAATTAGTGAAGCCAGAGCTATACAAGGAAGCGGAAATCTTCTTCGGATAATTGCTCGCCAAGCGAAGCAACTAATTCGATAACTTAAGCAGATGGCAAATCTAGATTCTTTATTCGATGAGGGGCTTAAAGCTGCCCAGCAACCTAATTGGGCTGCGTCAGAAGTAGCTGAAGCGGTAAAAGAGTTAAAGAGTCTGCCACCGTTAGTTTTTGCCGGCGAATGTGACGATTTAAAAAATCGCATTGCGCAAGCGCAGCGTGGTGAAGCCTTCTGGTTACAAGGCGGCGATTGTGCTGAAACTTTTGCAGCCGCAACCGCTGATTCAATTCGAAATCGAATTAAGACAATTTTGCAAATGGCTGCAATTTTGCAGTATTACTCAAGCCTGCCGGTGATCAAAGTTGGTCGAATGGCCGGTCAATTTGCGAAACCACGTAGCAACGATTCCGAAACTAGAAACGGTGAAACG
>JBDKLQ010000096.1:0-9409 GCA_039795555.1 Actinomycetota bacterium | reverse complement strand
ATCTAGTGCTTGCAAAATTCCGCTATTGGTTCCATCGCCTGACAAAATTCCAATTTGTTGCGTGCCGGCAATTCGAGTTCCGATTTTGAAACCTGGGTCTGAAATCAACATTATCAATGATGTGTCATTAAATACTTTTTTTACAACGCCAACTAAGCCATATCCATTGATAACCGTTTGATTTTTCTTAATGCCAGAGCTTGAGCCGGCATCAATTGTGATTGTTCTGGTAAACGAACCGCTACTTCCTTGAGCTAACACTTTGGCGCTAACCACCGCGAATCGCGCTTTGCCAGCTAAATCAAGTGCTTTCTTTAACTGTTTAGATTCCCCAATTACATTTTGTTTGATTCTTAATTGAGTCCGTAATTTCGCGTTCTCTTCCCGCAAATTATTGATTGTGGATCTGGTGCTTCCTAAATGAGTTAAATCGGCAAAGAAATTTCTAACTGGAACTACTACGGCACGCCCTACTTTTTGAAATGGCGCAAGCGCTGTTCCAGTTCCATTTTTGAACCCTTCAACAACTTGGACGCCACGTAAATCTAAAGTGATAAGTAGAAGCGAAGTGACAATCAGAATTTCTAAAAGTAAACGACGTCGACTTCCTCCGGATGGCGCCATTGGAAAACTCGCTTACCGACGAGGTTCGGAGATTAAAACCTTCTCCAGCGCTTCAAACTCTTCGATGCACTTTCCAGAACCTTCCACCACTGCATTAAGTGGTTGATCGGCAATGTGGATTGGCATACCGGTTTCACGGCGCAATCTCTCATCAAGACCCTTTAGCAAGGCGCCACCACCAGTTAGAACTAAACCACGATCCATTAAATCCGCCGCTAATTCAGGCGGAGTGCGATCAAGCGTTGCTTTTACTGCATTAACGATTGCATTTACTGGCTCTTCGATAGCCTTTCTAATTTCCGCCGAAGAAACCACAATGGTGCGAGGTAAACCAGTAGCTAAATCGCGACCACGAATTTCAGCATCTGGTTCGCCAGCTGTTTGATATGCCGAACCAATCGCTATCTTTATTTCTTCAGCAGTTCTTTCCCCTAATAACAATGAATATTCGCGCTTCATATATGCGATGATTGATTGATCAAGTTCATCGCCGCCAACTCGAATTGAGCCGGCTGTAACTACTCCACCTAAAGAGATAACTGCAACTTCGGTTGTGCCGCCACCAATATCAACCACCATATTTCCAGTTGGTTCGTGAATTGGCAGGTTGGCACCAATTGCTGCGGCCATCGGTTCTTCAATTATGTAAACCTTGCGAGCGCCGGCAGCGTAGCCAGCATCTTTAACGGCGCGTTGTTCTACACCAGTAATGCCAGAAGGAACACAAACCACAATACGTGGTTTTGCTAAATAGCGACGCTTGTGAACTTTTTGAATGAAGTAACGAAGCATTCGTTCGGTGGTGTCAAAGTCTGCAATCACGCCATCTTTAAGTGGACGAATTGCCACAATATTTCCTGGGGTGCGGCCAATCATCTTTTTTGCTTCTAAGCCAACCGCAAGGATTCCGCCGGTATCTTGATTGACTGCAACTACTGAAGGTTCATTGAGCACGATGCCACGACCACGTACATAAACCAATGTATTTGCGGTACCTAAATCAACCGCCATATCTCGGCCGATAAATGACATTCTGTTACTCATTTATGCTCCTTCAAAGAAAATCTTTATCTCACGTGAAGCAGATTCTGGCGAATCTGATCCGTGAACAATATTTTGTACAACTTTGGTGCCTTGATCTCGAGCTAGGTCACCTCGGATTGTTCCGGGCGCTGCCACTGTTGGATCGGTTGCACCAGCTAACGATCGAAATCCTTCGATAACTCGTTCGCCTTCTGCAATCAAAGCAACAATTGGTCCACTCATCATGAACTCAAGTAATGGCTCGTAGAACGGTTTGCCTTGATGCTCAGCGTAATGTTTTTCCAACAATGCGCGATCAGCTTGCAACATTCGAAGCGCAACAACTTGATAACCCTTACGCTCAATTCGAGCGATAACTTCACCAACCAATGCACGTCGAACGCCGTCTGGTTTAACTAAAACCAGGGTACGTTCTTTGCTCATCGGCACATTCTATTCGGATTTTTTAGGCGGGTTTTCCATCAATTCTCGCCTGATGGCCTCGCCTTTGCGCCCAACCACTATCGCGAGCACCCATAGCACAAGAAAAACTATGCCAATCCAAATTAGCGCTGGAACTATCAGCGCATAAGCCAGCATCACAACTTGAAGTATTGATGCAATGATCCAACCTGATTTTCTTTTCAGCAGACTCGCAGAATATAAAAGTGAAATTGCAATTATTGAGCCTACGACAAGTGCAGTTGCAGATTGAGTTTTCATCGCAATCAAAATCGCAAAGCCCATGACCAAAGCTTCCATCGCCAAAACTGCCGCACCTAAAATTCTCAAATTAAACTCCTTGCTTGTCCGACTGTTGTAACCGAACCTGTAATCAATACACCAACTGTGTCATCCGAGAGTGGATTCGTCGCCGTAGCCTTATCAATTGCTTTCTTTAAATCCGGTTCTAAGTAGACCCGCTCTGCGCCAAAAATCTTGCGGGCCAGCGTCGCTAGATTTTCGGCGGGCAGGGCCCGCTCAGAATTGGATTGGGTAATAATCACTGAATCCAAAACTGGCTCTAGCTCCAGCAAAATACCGGCACCATCTTTATCCTTGAAAACTCCCACAACTCCGATTGTTTGATCAAAGTTAAATTCTTCTTGCATTGCATTGGCCAATGCTCTAGCGCCATGAGGATTGTGTGCTGCATCTAAAATTATTGTCGGTTCGCGCTTTACTACTTCTAGCCGACCCGGTGATGATGCCGAAGCAAAACCTTCTTTAACCGCATCGTGATCTAGTTCTTTCTCGCCAAAGAAAGCTTCAACGGCGACTAAAGCCAGCGCCGCATTTTGTGCTTGATGTTTTCCATGTAACGGCAAGAACAAATCTGTATAAATATCTTTAATGCCACGAATTGTTAGTAATTGCCCGCCCACAGCTATTTGTCGTTTTAGCACTTCAAAATCAAGTCCAGCACGGGCTACATTTAAACTTTTCTCAGCTGCTTTTCGCATCAATAGCTTGGCAACTTCAGGTTCTTGCTCGGCAAAGACCGCAAAAGCTCCTTCTTTTAAAATCCCAGATTTAGTTTGAGCTATCTGCAAAATATCGCTGCCCAAATATTCTTGGTGATCTAATCCGATTGGAGTTATCACTGCGACATCTGGTTGAACCACATTTGTTGCATCCCATTCGCCACCCATTCCAACTTCAAAAATTCCAACATCTACGGGGTGTTCGGCGAATGCTGCAAACGCCAGCGCAGTCACACCTTCAAAATAAGAAAGCGGCTGATCGCTTTTGCTATCTACAAAATCAAAATATGCCTTTATGTCGTTGTAGGTAAACTCCAAAGCTTCTTGGGAGATTGGTGCGCCATTGATACAGATCCGTTCGCGAAAATCTTCCAGATGTGGGCTGGTAAAGCGGCCAGTGCGCATCCCCATAGAGAACAAAAGCGAATCAATAAATCTTGATGTAGATGTTTTGCCGTTAGTGCCGCAAATGTGAATCGTTGGATATGAAAGTTGTGGCGATCCAAGTGCATCGGCAAGTAATTCCATCCGATCTAATTTTGGATCTATTACATTTTCTTTAGCTCGCGCATTTAACGCTAGTTCGATTTCGTTCATTTTAAAGTTGCTAATTGCGCTTCAATGCGTTCAATGTCAGCATCGCATTTAGCTAAACGCTCCCGAATTTCTGTAACTACGCTCTCCGGGGCTTTAGCCATGAAGCCTTCGTTACCTAATTTCGAAACTGCAGTTTGCCGATCTTTTTTGGCGCCTTCTAAATCTTTTTCCAAACGTTTACGTTCGGCGACTAGGTCTATTGAACCGGTTAAATCAAATTCTGCCCTTGTTGCGCCAATTTCCAGTTTGGCGCTTGGCGTGAAATCGCCAGCTTCAAGTTTCAAAAGATATGACATGCCATTTACATAATCGGATAATTCTGAAGGGACTATCAATCGCCCAGGAATCTTTTGGCTAGTTTTAATTCCTTGGTCATTACGGAAACGACGTACTTCGGTAATAATTTCTTGCATTTGTGCAATCACTTTGTCTGTCTTGTTATCAATTAGCTTTGAATCAAATTCTGGCCAGCTCGCGATAACCAAAGACTCGCCGCCCGTTAATGAAGTCCATAAAGTTTCAGTTAAGAACGGCATCACTGGATGTAGCAATCTAAATAATTGATCCAAAACATATCCAAGAACTCGTTGCGTTGTTGCCGCGCTACCTTTAGAAAGTCCGTCTTTACTCAACTCCAAATACCAATCACATAAATCATCCCATGCGAAGTGATAAATCAGCTCGCAAGCTTTAGCAAATTCAAACTCTTCAAAATACTTATCAGCATCACGCAAAGTTTCATTTAAGCGACTTAAAATCCAGCGATCAATTACATTTAAATCGGTTGGCAGCGGACCTTCAGTTGTCGCGCCATTTAATTGCGCAAAACGGGTTGCATTCCAAAGTTTGGTTGCAAAATTACGAGCACCGCCCACCCACTCTTCGGCCAATGCCTGATCAGTTCCGGGATTTGCACCGCGCGCCAAAGTAAATCGAAGCGCATCGGCGCCATATTTATCCATAAATTCCAAGGGATCAATGGTGTTTCCGCGCGATTTACTCATCTTCTTGCCAAATTTGTCACGCACCAATCCGTGGAGCGCAATTGTGTGGAATGGTTGTACGCCATCCATTGCAAATAGGCCAAATAACATCATGCGCGCAACCCAGAAAAATAAAATGTCATAACCGGTTACTAAAACGCTAGTTGGGTAAAACTTCTTTAAATCATCAGTATTTTCTGGCCAACCCAAAGTTGAAAACGGCCAAAGCGCAGAAGAAAACCAAGTATCTAAAACATCTTCATCTTGTTTGTATCCAGCAGGAGCAACCTCATCTGGGCCAACCACAACAGTTTCGCCATTTGGCCCATACCAAACTGGAATTCGATGGCCCCACCAAAGTTGCCGCGAAATACACCAATCATGCATATTGTCGACCCATTCAAAATATCGTGGCGCCAATTCCGCAGGTTCAATTTTTACTTTTCCATTTCGCACCGCATCGCCAGCTGCTTTTGCAAGTGGGGCAACTTTCACAAACCACTGCATTGATAAACGTGGTTCCACAATCGTTGCGCAGCGCTGGCAATGTCCAACTGAATGTTTATAAGGTCGCTTTTCCCAACCGATTCGACCATCGGCGCGCAATTGTTCGACTACAGCTTTTCGGGCTTCGAAACGATCCATGCCATCAAATTGCGTATTAGTTCCGGCCATGACGCCATATTCATTCATGATTACAACCATCGGCACGTTATGACGCATTGCCATCTCAAAGTCATTTGGATCATGTGCGGCGGTAACTTTTACTGCACCAGTTCCAAATTCTGGATCAACTAATTCGTCAGCAATGATTGGAATCAATCGATTTACATACGGCAACATGACTTCAGTGCCAATCATGTGTTTGTATCGATCGTCGTTTGGATTAACCGCAACAGCTCCATCGCCAAGCATGGTTTCAGGGCGGGTTGTTGCAATCCAGATGTGATTTCCGGACTCTTCGCCGTAACGAATTTGAACAAATTCACCATCAATTTCTTGATGTTCTACTTCGATGTCAGACAACGCAGTTAAGCAACGCGGACACCAGTTAATGATTCGTTCGGCGCGATAAATTAAACCAGCATCATAAAGTTGCTTAAATATTGCTAATACTGCTTTGGATAAACCTTCATCCATTGTGAATCGTTCGCGCGACCAATCGACGCTATCGCCTAACCGTTTCATCTGACCCAAAATTGCGCCGCCAGATTCGGCTTTCCACTCCCAAACTTTCTTAACAAACTCTTCGCGGCCAAAATCATGGCGCGATTTACCTTGCGCTGCCAATTGCCGTTCGACAACATTCTGGGTTGCGATTCCGGCGTGATCCATGCCTGGTAACCAGAGCGCTTCAAAACCTTTCATCCGCTTCATGCGAGTTAATAAATCTTGGAGTGTGTGGTCAAGTGCGTGACCAATATGCAAACTTCCAGTCACATTTGGTGGCGGAATTACGATTGTAAAAGGTGGTTTATCTGATTTTGAGTTCGCCGAAAAATATCCAGCTTTTAACCACTTTTCGTAGAGCGGCCCTTCAATATCTGCTGGAACGAAGCTCGATGGTAATTCGGCTTTGCTCATAATGCGCCAAGTTTAGATTACGCGCTCTTCTCCTCAGAACCCTTTGCTGTGCGGGAAGCGCTCTTAATTCGTGTGCCTTCTATCAATTTTGGCTCGGCATTTTCGGTGATGCACTTTTGCGTAACGACAACTTTGGCAATTTCGGTGCGCGATGGAATTTCATACATCACGCCAAGTAATACCGTTTCCATAATTGCGCGAAGTCCACGAGCACCAGTGCCACGTTTTAGCGCCAAGTCTGCGATTGCTTCTAGTGCTTCTTCTTCGAATTCCAATTCGACGCCATCTAGATCAAACAATTTTTGATATTGCTTAACCAGCGCATTTTTAGGTTCGGTCAGAATCTGCATTAACGCTGCCCGATCTAAGTTTTCAACTGAAGTTAATACTGGAAGGCGGCCAATAAATTCTGGAATCAAACCAAACTTCAACAAATCTTCGGGCATAACTTCGGCAAGGATCGCGCTGGTATCGCGTTGTTCTCCAGTGCGAAGCGGCGCATTGAAACCAACGCCACCACTACCAAGCCGGGTTTCGATAATTCGCTCTAATCCAGCAAAAGCGCCACCAACAATAAAAAGTACGTTGGTGGTATCTAATTGAATAAATTCTTGGTGCGGATGTTTGCGGCCACCTTGTGGTGGAACCGATGCCACAGTTCCTTCCAAAATCTTGAGCAGCGCTTGTTGAACACCTTCGCCAGATACATCGCGGGTGATTGATGGGTTCTCCGCTTTGCGGGCAACTTTATCAATTTCATCGATGTAAATGATTCCGGTTTCGGCCTTTTTCACATCGTAATCAGCCGCTTGTAAAAGTTTGAGCAAGATATTTTCAACATCTTCGCCGACGTATCCGGCTTCGGTGAGGGCAGTTGCATCCGCAATTGCAAATGGAACATTTAACATGCGCGCCAAAGTTTGCGCCATTAAAGTTTTACCGCAACCAGTTGGCCCAAGTAGGAGAATGTTGGATTTTGCTAATTCAACGCCGCCTTCGCGCACGCCAGATTGAACTCGCTTGTAATGGTTATAAACCGCTACCGATAAAGATTTTTTAGCGCGGTCTTGGCCAATTACATATTGATCTAGAAAATCATAAATTTGCTGTGGCTTTGGTAGCTCTTCGAGTCCGAGGTTTGTTGCTTCGGCTAATTCTTCAACAATAATTTCATTACAAAGCTCGATACATTCATCGCAAATATAAACGCCCGGACCGGCAATCAGTTTCTTTACTTGCTTCTGAGTTTTGCCACAGAACGAACACTTAAGCAGTTCGTTGGCTTCACCGATTCTGGTCATTTAATCCTCCGGGGTAGAAAGACAAGGGTAAATCTTTTAGAAATTTGGCGCAGTAATTAATCGGCTAGATCTGTTCGCTCTTAGCAGAACTCGGGTTTTTCAGCTTTGCAACGCCCGGAACCAAGAGGGTAATCGCGCAGATAAATAGGTGAAACGCGATCGAAAATAGGATGAAATTTCGCTCACCGGTAATTGAAGTAACTGGACCAACTAGCGCCATGCCAACTGGCGCCAAACCAAGTGAGCCCATCTGATCGATTGCAAATACTCGTCCCTGTTTATCCATTGGAACTTCGCGTTGAATTGCACTTGGCCAAAATGCATCCCATGGGCCAATCGAAAATCCAGCGATAAAGAATGAAGCGATTACAAATTCTTTGTTGATTGGAAAAGCTAACGAGATGAAACCAACCACCAATAATCCCCAAACTAAAACTGCAACCCGACCGGGATTTTTTGGTTTCATTTTTAACGCCACTAATGACGAGATGGAACCGCCAACGGCAAATGCAGCTAGCGCCAACGCCATCACACTATTTGTCTGAAATTCACGTTTGGTGATTACGGGTAATAAAACTGATTCGATAGCGAGGAAGAAAATCAATTGCACCGATGCCATCGCAATTAGCGCAGCGACCCAGGGCATCTCCCAAACGGTTTTTACTCCTTCGCGTAAATCGGCAAGAAAAGTTGGTCTAGTGCCAATACGCTCAAAGGGCGGTTCGTTGATTGATAGCAATAACAGCGTTCCAATTACATACATAGCGCCAATTACAAAAAAGGCATGTTGAGCTACAAGTAGCGCAACCAAAATTCCACCAATTACCGGACCTAAAATCATCGATACCCGATAAGTGATTCCGCGAAGCACATTTGCATGTTGTAATTTTTCGTCATCGATAATTGTTGGCAAGATCGCGTTATTTGCTGGCCCGCCTAGTGAATCGCCAATTCCGATTAAGAAAACTATCAATGCATAAATCCAAGTTGGCGTAGTTGCGGCGGGCAGAAATGCAATTGAAAAAATCAAAATCCCGCGGAAAGAATCGGCAGAGATCATTACAAATTTTCGCTTTGCTCGATCTGCCCAGACTCCACCAAATAGACCAAAGATGGTTGAGGCTGCAATTCGCGCAGCCAGAATTCCACCGAGTTTTGCGGCACTGCCACCAGCATCAATGATTACAACTGCGATTGCAATTGGGAATGCCGCTTGGGCAACTTGAACTAAAGTGTTAGATATCCAAAGGTTGCGAAAGTCGCGAATAGCTAAGAGATCTAGCCATTGGCGCATAGCTAATTATTTTTTAGCTTTGCGTGATGCGAGAACTTGATCGATTAGACCGTATTCCAGCGCTTCTTGCGCTGTCAGGATTTTGTCGCGTTCGATATCTTGCGAAATTTCCTTCGCTGATTTTGTCGAATGACGCGCAATTAATTCTTCTAGTAACGAGCGCATCCGCATAATTTCGCGAGCTTGAATTTCAATATCGGTTGCTTGGCCGCCGCCTTCAGAATATGGCTGATGAATCAGAATTCGTGAATGCTCCAAAGCCATGCGCTTTCCTTTAGCGCCACCAGCTAACAAAACTGCAGCAGCAGAAGCAGCTTGGCCTAAACAAATTGTTTGCACGTCTGGGCGAACAAATTGCATCGTGTCATAAATTGCAGTTAGCGCAGTGAATGAGCCACCTGGTGAATTGATGTACATCATGATGTCACGATCTGGGTCCATTGATTCAAGTGTTAACAACTGCGCCATCACATCGTTTGCGACGGTGTCGTCAATTGCTTGACCTAAGAAAATAATGCG
>JBDKLQ010000095.1:0-2759 GCA_039795555.1 Actinomycetota bacterium | reverse complement strand
GTTGGCAATATGAAAGTTTCTACCGAACCAATCATGATTATTGTCGGCAGCGAAGGCAAAGGTTTATCTAGGCTAGTTTCAGAAAAGTGCGATCTCGTTGTGAAAATTCCAATGCGGGAAGTAACTGAAAGCTTAAATGCTTCCGTTGCAACATCAATCGCACTTTATGCGGTTGATGAGGCGCGACGTGCTGCAACGAATTGATCGATTAATTGTTGTTGGCGATTCAATTTCGGAAGGAATTGCTGACGAGAAAATTGATGGGAAATACCGCGGCTGGGCCGATCGCGTTGCCGATGTAATTGCTAGTCAAAACCCTGATTTTAAATATGCCAACTTGGCGGTTCGGGGCAAATTATTGCCACAAGTAGTTGAACATCAAGTTCCAGTAGCTCTTAAACTAATTGGACCAAATTCAGTTTTAAGTTTTCATGCCGGCGCAAACGATGTAATTCGCCCAAATTATCGCCCCGAAATTACCTTGCCAGCTTATGCCAAGGCGGTTCGGGATTTATCAAATGCGGGTGCGCAATTAATGTTATTTACAGTTTTGGAAGAAACTAATCGAAAAGGACGAATTCAAACAATCTGGCGCGAGCGATTTTCAGTTTTTAATCAGCAGGTGCGTGAAATTGGTAAAGAAGTTGGCGCAGTTGTGATTGATGGAAATTACAACGAAGCATTTAAGGATGTCAGGTACTTAGATCGCGACCGATTACATTTAAATGCAAAAGGTCACTGGTTATTGGCCCAAGGCGTATTAGAACAATTGAATTTGCCGTTTGATCCAACTTATAAAGAACCGTTACCACCAATGAAACCGAAACCAAAAGTTGTGCAGGGAATTGCGTTTACTGCGTGGACAATTACATTTGCAATTCCATGGATTATTCGCCGTGCGCGCGGAAAGTCATCTGGCGATGGTCGTAGCGCGAAATACCCGGAGTTAATTAGCTGGCCGAAGCGCTAGTATTAGCCGCTGTTTTATTTAGTAACGCCTCCCTAGCTCAGTGGTAGAGCATCCGCCTTGTAAGCGGAAGGTCGTCAGTTCAATCCTGACGGGGGGCTCCATTAATTTGAATCAAAATCCATTCTCAATCTAGACGAGTCGTTAATACTCGTAATTTCCTTTACGCCGACAGCAGACCCTAAAAGAATTGGCGACGGAAGGTTCCCATATATATTTTCATTTGCACCACGCTTGATCAGATAAGTCTCGTGGTAAATTCCAACCGAATTATTGTTTCGAGCCGCTATATTGAAAGCGCGCCAAGCTGGTAAGTGATTCGAACTTGGGTCCTTCGCATATTTTTCAAGCAAGTCATAGTTCTTCCAATACTGCTGAACTTGAATCAATCGACCAGATACAAATGTTCGCGGAGTTCCAATCACGCCTATTTCACGATTTCTAATTTGTTCAATCAGCATTCTTGGCATTGCAATCATTACGGGAATCCATTTATGAATAGCCCAAAATTTATTGATTCGCATTCCGACTATAAACAAGATGACGCCATCTTCCGGGATCGCGGTGGTTCGATTTATTGCCATTCTCAATCTCCTATCAGTGAGATAGAATGTAAACAATGTTAACACCTCGGCGCAAAGGCTCGGATTACCATCATGGCGAACTCCGAGATTCGGCTATTTTGGTTGCCCGTGATTTGATTACAAAAGGCGGAATCCAATCACTTGGCATTCGCAAAATTGCAGAAAAGTTGAATGTATCTCCAGCTTCACTTTATCGCCATTTTGAAAGCATCGAAGATCTTCAACTTGAATTAGGAAAAAGAATCAGAGATGAATTGGCTGACTATATGGTTACTCAACGGAATAGATTAAAAATTAACAGCCCTAGACTAAAGTTGCGAACAATCGGTAGTGCATATATAGATTTTGCGGCGAAAAATCCGCGGCTATTTGAAGTGGCATTTAGTTACTGCCCTCCAAATAAAAGAATTGAAAACTCAGACCGAGCTTGGGCAGTTTTGGTTCAAGCGGTAAATGAATTAAAAGGTAGGCAACTTCCCGGAATTGAAATGATCTTGTGGAGTTCGGTACACGGTCTTGCTACGTTGGCTGCCCAAGGAGCAATCGATAAAAGAAGCCTGGAACGCGATAAAAAAGAAGTTTTAAATGGCATTGGAAAGATTTTGAGGTAATTAAATAATCAATTCAAAAAAAGTTAGAGCAGCAAAGTTTTTTGATTTCGAGCCGCCCAACTCTGGCCAATAATCGCAACAGCAACTAATAACAAACCAATTCCAGCTGTAATTGAAAAATCTTCGTTTAATACAAATACGCCAAGTAGCGTTGCAGTTAGCGGATCAGCCAATGAAAGCGTGGCAATTGGACCAGGCGATAAGTATTTCATGCTGGAAATTTGAAGCCAATTTGGCGCTGCCATCGTCACAATTCCCATAAAGAGCGCTATTGCAATTCCGTGAAGGGAAAAGAGCCAACCTAAACTTTCGGAAAATCCATTTTTCATGACAGGTGAAATAATTGTTGGGGTCAGTAATAGCGCACCGAGTATGTAAGCGATGGTGGGTAATTCGTATGGATGGCCACCTTTATTCAAACCAATTTTTATCGCATTCATATAGCAAGCAACTGAAGCGGCTGCGCCAAGGGATAAGAAAATTCCAATTGGATCATTTATATCAATTTCGCCCCAAGAACGAATAATTAAACCGGTAATTCCGATTCCGGTAAAAATTACCCAAGAAGATTTGATCGGCTCATGGAGCAAGTATTTG
>JBDKLQ010000094.1:0-2592 GCA_039795555.1 Actinomycetota bacterium | reverse complement strand
GGTATGTTTGTTTTGATGGCACTTGGTTTAAATATTGTGGTTGGTAAATCTGGGCTTCTAGATTTAGGTTACGTGGCGTTCTTTGCCATCGGTGCTTACACGATGGGAATCATGAGCACCGTCTATGGCTTTAATGCTTGGGAAGTTCTTCCATTTGGAATGGGTTTTGCCATGATTGCCGGCGTATTGCTGGGATTACCCGCCCTTCGGTTGCGTGGCGATTACTTAGCGATTATTACTTTGGGATTCGGTGAAATTATCCGAATCGTTGCGTTAAATATTCCGGCAACTGGTGGCCCAAATGGAATTGCAGGTATTCCTAATCCACCGGCAGTTGCAGGCGTCAAATTTGATTTACCAAACCCGCAACATTTCTTCTGGTTAGTTCTATTTTTAATTTTATTAACAATTTGGATGATTCGCAGATTTACGGTTCGCCGGCCGGGCCGTGCTTGGGAAGCTATTCGCCAAGATGAAGATGTAGCCGCCCTTATGGGTGTTAATACATTGAAATATAAATTGTGGTCCTTCGTAATTGGTGCTGCTGTTGGTGGAATTGCGGGCGTAATTTATGCTTCTAAAGTTATGGTGATCGCACCGCAGATGTTTACCTTTAACGTTTCAGTTCTGATTCTGGCCTGCGTTGTTTTCGGCGGCATTGGAAATATTTGGGGCGTAGCATTCGGTGCCGTACTTTTGGCATACCTACCAGAACGTATTCGCTTTATTTCGGATGCGCGGCAATTGGTATTCGGCCTAATCTTAATTTTGATGATGAACCTTCGCCCTGATGGTTTGCTGCCACGTAAGAAACGCGAGCACATAAAACATGGCTGAAAAATTACTTGAATTAAAAGCCGCAACTATCAAATTTGGTGGCGTTACTGCGTTAAACGAAGTTAATTTTCATGTTAATAAAGGTGAAATCTGCGCGCTAATTGGACCAAACGGTGCTGGTAAAACAACAGTTTTCAACGTCGTCACCGGGGTTTATCCCTTGACGTCAGGCCAGATTCTTTTTCAAGGCCAAGATTTAGCCGGAAAGAAGCGCCACCAAGTTACTAAACTTGGCATCGGTCGCACCTTTCAAAATGTCCGTTTATTTGGCGACATGACTTCGCTTGAAAATGTTTTAACTGCAACTGAT
Source organism: Actinomycetota bacterium (assembly GCA_039795555.1). Lineage (GTDB taxonomy): Bacteria > Actinomycetota > Actinomycetes > Nanopelagicales > Nanopelagicaceae > ZLKRG08. The sequence goes on along the minus strand of JBDKLQ010000094.1, from coordinate 1,445 downwards.
GTTCACAAAGGTTCTGGCTTGCTAGGAAATCTGTTCGGCACGCCGCGGGCGCGTCGCGAAGAACGGGAAAGCCGAGTCCGGGCTCAAGAACTTCTAGATTTTATGGGAATCGGTAACCGCGCTGAACAATTAGCGAAGAATCTGCCGTATGGCGATCAGCGCCGGTTAGAAATTGCGCGCGCACTTGGTACGGAACCTAAATTAATTATGTTGGACGAACCAGCAGCCGGCTTTAATCCTGCCGAAAAAATTGAATTAGCAAATACCATCAAGAAGATTCGTGATGCTGGGTATACGGTCTTATTAATTGAGCACGATATGTCCTTGATCATGGGCATCTCTGATCGTGTTGCAGTTTTAGATTTCGGTCAGAAAATTGCTGACGACGTTCCTTCGGTAGTTCAAAATGACCCGAAAGTTATTGAAGCTTATTTAGGAGCGCCAACAGATGCGTCTTGAAATCAACGATCTTCGGGTTCACTACGGCAAGATTGAAGCCATTAAGGGCGTTTCTGTCGTAGTTAACCAAGGCGAAATCGTTTCCTTGATTGGCGCCAACGGTGCTGGCAAAACTACGATTCTTAAAACTATTTCTGGTTTGCGACCAGTATCAAGTGGTCAAATAGTTTTTGATGGCCAAGAAATTAATAAGATTGCTGCACACGATCGAGTTGGCCTCGGAATCTCCCAAGTTCCAGAAGGGCGCGGAATATTTCCAGGTATGACTGTTTTAGAAAATCTGGAAATGGGTAAATTTTTTAGAAAAGACCGCCAATCTGAAATGGATGAAGACCTAGAAAAAGTTTTCCAACTTTTCCCAAGGTTGAAAGAACGAATTGGGCAAGCGGGCGGAACTCTTTCTGGTGGCGAACAGCAGATGCTTGCAATTGGTCGGGCGCTAATGGCGCGACCAAAGGTTCTTCTCTTGGATGAACCTTCGATGGGTCTGGCTCCGATGATGATTCAAAACATCTTTAACATCATCACTGAAATTAATAAAGCTGGCACCACAATTTTGTTAGTAGAGCAAAATGCCCAACAAGCGTTACAACGTGCTCATCGGGCTTATGTTCTTGAAACTGGCAAGGTTGTTAAAGAGGCTAAAGCTTCAGATTTATTAAATGATCCAGCGGTTCGCGAGGCATACCTCGGAACCGGCGCACATTAACGATCTGAAAGAATCAAGCACGTAATCCGTGCAGTACAAGTTCGCTGGCCTTCTTCATTGGTAATCACAATTTCGTAAGTGCAAAGAGTTTTCCCAAGTGAAACGGGAGTGGCAACTCCAGTGACTTTTCCTTTGGTCGCGGCTTTGTGATGAGTTGCATTTATATCAATTCCAACTATTTTGCGATCAAGACCTGCATGTAAAGCAGTTCCGATTGAGCCAAGTGATTCGGCAAGCACAACATTTGCGCCACCATGTAAAAGACCAACTGGTTGGC
>JBDKLQ010000093.1:0-2830 GCA_039795555.1 Actinomycetota bacterium | reverse complement strand
CCATTCGCCACTTACTTTTTAGTTGCGCACTTGATAACGCGGAAGCGATTTTTTCAGCACTCATGCCCAGGGCTACCCCAACCGAAGCCGCTGCTAGCGCATTTGGAATTTGGTGCAATCCAATCAATCGAAGCGAAATAGGAACCCGATCATCGGGAGTTACTAAATCAAAGTAGGCGCGTCCTTCACGCGATTCAATTTCAGCGGCACGAACCGTGCAATAACTTCCCTCACCAAATGTTATTTTTTTACCTTTAAAATTTTTCCCCATAGCTGGCGTTAAATCGTCATATGTACCAAGAATTGCTATTCCATTGTTATCCAAAGAATCAATCAGTTCTGCTTTGGTTTCAGCGATTGCTGCACGCGAGCCAAACTCTCCAAGATGTGCCGTTCCTACGGTTAACACCACGCCAATATTTGGCTTAACAATTTCTGATAATTTTTTTATATCGCCTTGATGTCTAGCGCCAAGTTCGGCGATGCAATATTTAGTGCTTCTAGTGCAATGCAGCAGCGTTAATGGCGCGCCAAGTTCATTATTAAATGATCCTTCGGGAGCCACCGTCGTCCCATTTAAGGACAATAAATGTTGCAAAAGCTCTTTTGTTGTAGTTTTACCTTGGGATCCCGTAATTCCGATGACGATTAAATCGGTTAGTTGGGTGCGAACGTATTTTGCAATTTCACCTAGTGCAACTAGTACATTTGCAACTTTGATGTGCGGTTCATTCACCTGTTTAGTAGTAAGTGCTGCCACAGCTCCGTTTTGTAGTGCATCTGAAATAAAACTATGGCCATCAAGTTTTTCGCCTTCGAGTGCAAGAAAAAGAGAGCCCTTAGTGGCTTTGCGAGAATCAAATACCGGAGCGCTCGTTACTAGTAGGCTCTGATCACAATTGGAAATACCACCAGTTATTTCGCAGATTTTTGCTACTGATAAATCAATCATTAATTACCTGCAATCGCATTGGCCAGGATTATGGCATCGTCAAATGGAAATTTTTTTCCCTGAATTTCTTGTCCAGTTTCATGCCCTTTACCTAAAACTGCTACAACATCACCTGGTTTTGCTAATGCAACTGCCCGCTCAATCGCCATTTTGCGGTCGACAATAACTTCACCTTTATGCTCGCCCGCCATCTGCTGCAAAATTTCATTCGGATCTTCACTGCGTGGATTGTCACTTGTAAAAATTGCAATGTCACTGCCAGCAACAAGCGCATCGCCCATTAATGGGCGTTTGCTCCGGTCGCGATCGCCACCACAGCCAAGCACTGCAATGACTGATCCGTTAGTTAATTTTCGAGCTTCCGCCAATACTCGATTAACTGCATCAGGTGTGTGGGCATAATCAATAAAAGCCGTAAATTTTTGACCAACCTCGATTTTTTCAAATCTTCCTGGCGCGCCACGATATTTACTTAAATTTTTTGAAATTTCAATTGGGTCGATTCCACTCATGAATGCAATGGCAACTGCCATCAATAAATTATCTAAATTAAAGGCGCCAATCAAAGAAGTTCTACCTTCAATTAGAATTCCGCCAAGTCCGCGTATTTTTACTTGATCATGATCAATTGATTCGTAATGCCAATCTGCGCTAGATGACTTTCTTGAAACACTCGTTACCGGGATTTTAAGCAGCTTGGCAAGTTTTGCACCGGCTTCGTTATCGACATTTATAACTGCTTGATCGCTCAACCCATATTGAAATAATTTTGCTTTAGCATTGAAATAATTCTCCATATTTTTATGGAAATCTAGATGGTCCTGAGTCAAATTGGTAAATCCGGCAATGTTGAAGTGGCTGCCGATAATTCGGTTAAGTTCTAATGCATGACTTGAAACTTCCATTGCGACGCAACGAATATGACGTTCGCACATTGTCGCCATTATTGCCTGCAAATCAGCTGCTTCCGGAGTTGTATGGCGACTTGGTAGAACTTCAGAATCTATCAATGTATTGATTGTTCCGATTAAGCCACTACTCCAGCCAGAATTCTGCCAAATTTGATGGAGCAAGGTAGTGACCGTAGTTTTTCCATTTGTGCCAGTGATTCCAACTGTGAACATCTTTTTCATTGGTTGGTCATAAAATGCAGCTGCTAATTCACCGACTAATTTTCGAGGTTCCCCAACGACAATTGTTGGCAAGTTTTTACTTAATTCCGAACCTTCGGCGTCAGTAATTACTGCAACTGCACCATTTATGGCCGCTTGATCCACAAATTCAGCACCGTGATGTTTTTCGCCCGATATTGCCAGAAAGATATCGCCACTGCGGACTTCGTCTGCATTTTGAGCAATACCGGTGAATTCAAAATCAGTTCCGAAATATTCAATTCCAACCGCATCAGCTAATTTTGAGAACTTTATTTTTTTAGTTTCAAGCGGCCGAATCATGTTTGACCTCGGCTTCGTTTAGCGCCATTGGTTTTGGTTTGCCCCCAGTAGGTGCAATTTTTTTACTTTGCAGGACAAAGCTCATCACGTCATGAAAAACCGGGCCACCTAATGCGCCGCCCCAATGCATTCCTTGTGGTCGCTGAATTGTTACGTTAATGACGTACTTAGGATCATCTGCTGGCGCGAAACCGATAAACGAAGCGGTGTAACCGCTGTAGCAATTACAAGATTTGTCAAAGCGCATCGCAGTTCCAGTCTTACCTGCAACTCGATAACCTTTTATTGCTGCCGAAGGAGCGGTTCCATTCGGAGTAACCACGCTCTCCATCATTAATCGCATCGTTTTTGCAGTTTCGGCGCTGATCACCCGAACGCTGTTTAAATTCCGTTTTGCTGGGGTAAACCTTCCTTGAGCATCGGA
>JBDKLQ010000092.1:0-3806 GCA_039795555.1 Actinomycetota bacterium | reverse complement strand
GCCTTGTCGCCCCATTCGCGCCGTTCTAATTCGCCCAGCGGTTTATCAAGCATATTTTGTAAATTATTTTCAGTTAGCCCAGCACTATTTAAAATCTCTATAACGCCCGTTTGGTGTTCGCCAGAACCAGAATGGCTGGACGCGACCAACGCCAACAATCGCGGTTCCAATTTCAAACCATTGCGAACCATCGCCGAAGCTTGCACAGATTTCACACACGAACGCGGATAAACCGCAGCTTTTAAATCACCTTTGCTAAAGGCAATTGAGCCATCGCTATTTAGCGCAACCAGATATCCTAAATGTGCGGATTCGACAACGCCAGCACGAATAACTTCGGCTAAAACTTCGCCGCTGTAATTACTCACTTTGACGTTCTAACGTCGACCAAAGATGTGGTTGCATTTCAAAACCATCTGCTGCCATGTCGTATGCTGTAAACAATTCACCTTCGACCAAACCATAAAGTCGTTGTCCAGCAGTAACAATTTTTGCACTCGGTGAGGAATAACCTTGATCCATTGCCAATTGAATTTTGGCGCCTTCAAAAATCCCAACCCAACCTTCGGTGATTCCGGACGATTGTGAAATCAAAACTTCTAATTGATTATTAGGTCGCACTCGCCAAAAACCCGCTTCCGAAGTTCCCGGCTCGACGATTTCGCCATCTTTATCTAATATCCAAGTGCGTGAGTAATAATTTAAAAAATTGCGACCATCTTGATTAAAGACAACTTCCTGCGCATATTCGTAAGGCTCGATATCGGCATATTCGCCGCGACCTTTACCTCGCCAAGTTCCGATTAACCAAGCAAGTGGCATTAAATCCGGATGTAAACCTTCAGGAATCGTAAATGCCATTCTTATTTATACCTTCTATTTCTACGCTTTGGTTTAATTAATATGCCATAGGCTAACAAAATTCCACCGACTGCTAACAATGCGACAACCAAAACGATTGTTGAAAGTAGCGCCACTGAATTAGCCTAGGGCAGTCAGCGCTGGAATCCCCGCAATATTTAGTTGCGCATCATCGGCCACATTTCGTTTCACCAATGCCAATGCGATATTTCCTAATTCGTGGTGGCGGGCAGCGGTACCGACAAATCCAACTCGGACGCCATTCATTTCCACATCCATACCAGGAAGCGGCAGATCAATTTCTGTTCCATCCAGATGAAGCAAAATTAATTTGCGCGGTGGATTACCTAAATTATTTATTTTTGCGACGGTTTCTTGGCCGCGATAACAACCCTTATTCAAGTGCACCGAAATATTTAATAGGCCAATTTCATTTGGAATTGTTTTATGGTCGGTTTCTAAACCAATTCGCGGCCGTTTCATCGCCACTCGTTCAGCTTCCAGCGCCCAAATTCCAACTTCCATTTCCGAAAAATCTGGCGTCTGGCCGCGGTCAATTAATTTATAAGGTCCACCAATTTCATCCGTTTTGCCAGGAATTTTTATTAGCGCTTTTTCCAAAGTGGTAGATTTAACTTCCACTCGCAAGGTAAATTTCATTTTATTCAAATAATCAATCAAAGTTGCAGATCGATCTTTATCAGTGATTAACCAACTTGTTTGGCCATCATCGGACAGTAAAAATTGATGTTCGATGTGGCCCAAATGATCCAAAATTAAAGCGCTGGTCCACTGACCCGGTGCAATATCCAAAAGATGTTGCGTGGTTAAATCATTTAACCATTTCAGTCGATCGACGCCAGATACGGACACAATTTCAAGGTGAGATAGATCTGCCCAAGCTTTTCCGTCGGCCAATGCTCGCGCTTCTTTTACTGGTTCGCCGTAATGCCAAACCGCGCCCTGATCTGGGCCAGAATCAACTAAGACTTTACTCAATTTTTTACATTGCATGCCGCGCACAGACCATAAATTGCAAAGTGCGTGACATCAGTTTTGAATCCGTAATCGTCAGCCAAAGTTTGCACAAAATTTGCGGCCACATCAATTGGCGCATCGCCAACTGCGCCACATTTGCCGCAAACTAAATGTAAATGAGTTAACTCTTCGGCTGCGTGATAAGTCGCGCCGCCGTGGCCTAAATGGGTATGTTGAACTAAGCCAACATTTTCCAAAGTTTCTAAATTGCGATAAACCGTTGAAAGATTAATTCCCGGATGAGTTTGCCGAACCTTTTCGGCAACTTCTTCGGGGGTGGCATGGCCCAATTCGCGTACCGCAGTTAAAACTAATTCGCGTTGCGGAGTTAAGCGCAAACCTTTTTCGCGCAATTCATGTTGTTCGGCCACGGCCTGAGTTTACGCAACTTTACTTAAACGGACTAATCGCAAATAAATAAAGCAGCCAAGGCAGAAATCAAAGGCGGAATTCAAGAATGCAGCAGCGAAAGCAAAGCTGGTTGCAACTTGAAATAACAGATGAAGTTCTGTGAACCCACCAATTAAGCCAACTATTGCAAATCCCAAACCAACGCGCTGCGCAAATTGTGGCGGGCGGACATCTTCTGTGATCTCTGGACCTGTAAGTTTTGGCTTAACAAATTTCTTAAAAATCCAGGCGTATGGTGTTTTTTGTGGGCCACGAATTGCGCCAATTGCAAAGATAAAACCTTGGAACGCTAAAACCCAAACGTTATGAGTAATTAACGCAATCGCTAAAACAATAGTCGTTAAAGTTGCAGAAAATCTTGGCCCACGGGCATCAATTGAAATTGTCATGGGCGAAATTTTAAATAAACAATATTTAAAACACTAATCGCCAATTATTTGCAGTTACAAGTTATTTCACGGCATCGATTGCGCTGAGGATCTGCGCTTTCGATGGAGCGCCAACAGCGCGGCCAACTTCGATTCCTTTGCGATTCAAAATTAAAGTGGTTGGCGTCGAGGTAACTTCGAGTCGATTAACTAAATCCAAATTACTTTCCGCATCCAGATCGATGTGGACTACATCGTCCATATTTTCAATCGTTGCTGAAATTAACGCTTTTGTGGCGCGGCAAGGAGTGCAAAATGCCGATGAAAATTGGAGCAAGGTGACTCGAGATCCAAGTGGTTTATTTAATTCTCGTTCGGACAGACGATGGCCATGGCTTTTCCCACCTTTAATCCGGCCCGAATTGAATCGATACCAAAATCCAAATCCCGTTGCCGCAAGGAGCGCAATCGAAATTGGAAGGAAAGATTTCATGAGAGTAGTCTGCCCTAATGGCGCGCGTGCTACTACTTACTAATTCATCTGGTGCAAGCGCTGAAGTGCTACCTGCAATTGGTTTGCTACAACATCAAATTCGCATTCATCCCGCTGAAAGTACTTCGCTAGTTGAAATTGAAGATTACGAAATTATTTTCTTAGATGCTCGACGCGAATTACCAGGTGCCAAATCACTTTCAAAGTTAATCCGTTCAACTGGAATCAGTACGCCACTTATTTTGGTCACTACTGAAGGTGGGCTTTCCGCGATTAGCCATGATTGGCAAGCTGACGATGTCATTTTGGATAGTGCCGGTCCAGCCGAAATTGAAGCGCGAATTCGGATCGGAATTGGGAGAAAACAATTTATCGATGGCGAAGAATCTGGCGAACTCAAGCATGGCGAAATCGTGATTGATGAGCATTCCTACACTGCCAAAGTAAAAGGCAAAGCGCTTGATTTAACTTTTAAAGAATTTGAATTACTTAAATATTTAGCACAGCACCCAGGTCGAGTTTTCTCACGTGCCCAATTATTAAAAGAAATCTGGGGCTTTGATTACTTTGGCGGCACTCGCACCGTTGATGTTCACGTGCGTCGCTTGCGCGCAAAGTTAGGTCCAGAATTTGAA
>JBDKLQ010000091.1:0-7442 GCA_039795555.1 Actinomycetota bacterium | reverse complement strand
TTCATCCACAGAAGAGCTTTGGGATCATCCAATGCTCGAAATTTTTCGACCAAGTGATCTTCCACCATTTAATCAAAAGCCATATCTTTACCAAATATCTTCGATTTACGGTGAAGAGTTTGATCCAGATTTTGCGCCAATTCCCACTTCAGCAAACGAATTGCCTGCTCTATCGGAATGGAATCGAACTTTGATTTTGTCAGTTCTAGAAATATGGGCAGGTAAGCGCTCCCCAAATCAAATGGCAAGATGGTGTCATTCAAAGGTTTATCAAGAACTTGTTAAGAGCGTTAGAACCCAATCAGTAGTTGGAAAATTGCGCAAAATACATATCAGGGAACCATTGGATGGGTTGTGCGAAGCAACTGCAACAGTGCGGTTCAACGAACGATTGAGATCAATCGCAATTCGCTTGGAAGGTGTGGATGGCCGCTGGCTCTGTACTGAACTTAAATTAATTTAGGCGGCGCCGTGGCAACGCTTATATTTCTTGCCAGAACCACATGGGCAAGGTGAATTTCTAGAAACATCTCCAGTTGTGTGTACACCGGTTTCGTCTGCAGATGTGTAACGCAAATCTTTTTGGGTTGGAGCCTGAGTAGATTCCTCAACTGTGACATCAACATTAAATACAAATCCGGCAATTTCTTCTTTGATGGCTTCCATCATTGCCGCGAACATGTCATAACCCTCACGTTGATATTCAACAAGAGGATCGCGCTGGGCCATTGCACGGAGCCCAATACCCTCTTGCAAATAATCCATCTCATAGAGGTGCTCGCGCCACTTTCGGTCGAGAACCGAAAGGAGAACTTTTCGTTCCAACTCTCTCATTACATTTGCACCTAAAGACTCTTCGCGTTTGGCATAGGCTAAAAGGGCATCTTCAGTTACTTTAGATATCAAGAATTCTGTATCTAACGCACCTCGTGAGCCAACTTCCCGCTCCAAATCTGCAACAGTAAATGAAATTGGATAAATCGAATGAATTGCAGCCCAAAGCGCATCTAAATCCCAATCTTCACCGAATCCCTCGTTGGTCGCAGCAACGATATATGCGCTTAATGTGTCAATTAAGAATTGCTTAGTTTGCTCGCTGATGTCTGCGCCTTCTAGCACAAGACGACGTTCGCCATAAATTACTTCGCGCTGGCGATTTAAAACATCGTCATATTTCAAAACATTTTTTCGAATTTCAAAGTTTTGCGCTTCAACTTGAGTTTGAGCAGATTTAATTGAATTGCTCACCATCTTTGATTCAATTGGCATATCTTCTGGTAAGCCGGCAGCACTTAAAACACGTTCGACCATTCCGGAATTAAATCGACGCATTAGATCATCTTGTAATGAAAGATAGAAACGTGATTCACCTGGATCGCCCTGGCGACCAGAACGACCACGCAACTGATTATCAATACGACGAGATTCGTGACGTTCTGTACCCAAAACATAAAGTCCGCCTAGAGCTACTACTTCCTCATGGTCTCTTGCCACTGCAGCTTTTTGTTTTGCAATTTCAGCTGGCCAAGCCGCTTCGTACTCATTCGGATTATCGACTGGAGAGATGCCACGTTTTTGTATTTCGAAATCAGCCATAAATTCTGGATTGCCACCAAGCATGATGTCGGTTCCGCGACCGGCCATATTTGTCGCAACAGTTACGGCGCCTTTAACACCGGCACGTGCGACAATCGCAGCCTCTCGTTCGTGATGCTTGGCGTTTAATACTTCGTGTGGCACGCCATTCTTTTTCAAAACTGCTGACAATTCCTCGGATTTTTCTACGCTCACAGTTCCAACCAAAACTGGTTGCCCTTTTCGATGTCGATTGACAATATCTTGTGCAACAGCAGCAAATTTACCAACTTCGGTTTTGTAAACTAAATCAGGTTGATCAATTCGAATCATTGAACGATTGGTTGGGATTGGAATTACACCCAACTTATAGATCTGATGAAATTCAGATGCCTCAGTCATCGCAGTACCAGTCATTCCTGATAAGCGGGTATAAAGCCGGAAATAATTCTGCAACGTGATTGTTGCCAAAGTCTGATTTTCATCGCGAATTTCAATCCGCTCTTTCGCTTCAAGCGCCTGATGGAGTCCTTCGCTATAACGTCGCCCTGAAAGAATTCGACCCGTGTGCTCGTCAACAATTAACAATTCGCCATTCATAACGACATAGTCGCGATCGCGCTTAAAGAGTTCTTTAGCGCGAATCGAGTTATTTAAATAGCTAATTAACGGTGTATTTGCAGATTCGTAAAGATTTCCAATTCCTAAAAGTTCTTCAACTTTAGTGATTCCAGCTTCTAATATTCCAGAAGTCTTTTTCTTCTCATCTACTTCATAGTGAACATCGCGTTCAAGTTTTCCAGCAATGTTGGCAAACTCAACGTACCACTTAGTTGGTTTATCAGCTGAACCACTAATAATTAACGGAGTTCGGGCTTCGTCGATTAAAATTGAGTCAACCTCGTCAACAACTGCAAAGTTATGACCACGCTGCACACAATCTTCAAGTGACCAAGCCATGTTGTCACGTAAGTAATCAAAACCAAATTCGTTATTTGTTCCGTAAGTAATATCGGCAGCGTAAGCCTCGCGACGCTCGGCCGGCGTCATAGACGCCAAAATAACGCCAACTTTCAAACCTAAGAATCGATGGACGCGGCCCATCCATTCGCTGTCACGCTCGGCTAAGTAATCATTCACTGTGACAACGTGTACGCCCTTGCCACTCAAAGCATTTAAATATGATGGCAATGTTGCAACTAAAGTCTTACCTTCACCGGTTCGCATTTCGGCAATGTTTCCAAGATGTAGTGCTGCACCACCCATAATTTGTACGTCGTAATGACGTTGTCCAAGAGTTCGTTTTGCAGCTTCACGAACTACGGCAAATGCTTCTGGCAATAAATCATCTAATGATTCACCGTTTGAGATTCTATTTTTGAATTCTTGTGTCTTTGTTTGTAATTGTGAATCATCTAAGGCTGAAATTGAATTTTCGAAAGAATTCGATAGCTCGGCTAGTTTTGCAAGCTTCTTGAGCGCCTTCCCTTCACCAGCTCGCAGAATGCGATCTAAAACGGCGACCATCTAGCTCCCTCTCGAAATCCAGCCCCCTATCGTAGAGGCTTTGCTACACATGCGGTAATCGCGCATGTCACATGAATGCCCACGGCAGATAGCGCGCGATGCGCTTCATTGATGGTGCTTCCCGTGGTGACTAAATCATCAACCAAAATAACATTGCTTAATTTTCTGATTTCATCGCCAGGTAAATTACATGCATAGGCATTAAACAAATTTTTTCTTCGATTTATTGCATCTAATTTGGTTTGATCAAATATTTTTCGATTTATTTCTAGGGCGTCAATCACATTTGCTCGGTACGGCAGCGCAAATCTTTCAGTAATTTCTAATAGAAAGTTCCGCCCCCGTCTTCGAATTGCTTTTTTAGTTGAAGGAATTGGAACAAATGTGAGTTCCCGAATTGAAATTCCTGGTGCTCGATCAAGACAATGTTGCAACGCTCTGACAATCAGATAATCAGCAGTTTTAATTGACCCTTCTTTTGCGCCCAGTAAAATTGATTTTGCGGTTTCGTTATAATCAATTGCTGAGTAAATGTTAAGTCCCGCTAATTTTTTAATATATATGTGAGGATTCCAATTACTACGACACCGATTACAAATTTCGGGTCCTAATTCTCTGCAGCCAAAGCATCGGCTGGGAAAAAGTAGTTCTAATAATCCATCAAGCACGAAGCAATTAATACTGCAATTTAATTAACCGCCCCGAGATCTCATCCCCAGCCCTACGCGGCAACGTTAAAACAAAGTGTGCACCCTTACCTAATTCAGCGTAAGCCTCTAATTCGCCATTGTGCAGTCTGGCATCTTCCAAACTAATTGAAAGTCCAAGGCCAGTTCCACCATGAACTCTTGAGCGTGATGGATCCGCACGCCAAAATCGATCGAAGATTCTGCGGGCAACTTCTTTATCAAAACCTTCTCCAAAATCTCTCACGCTGACTGCAACAGTATCGTCATTGTAAGCAAGAGCTACTTCAACAGGTTTACTATTTGCATGATCGATTGCATTCGTTAATAAGTTTCGCAATATTCGGGAAACTCGTCGAATATCACCACGAACCACAACCGCCTCGATCGGTTGGCCGAAGCGAATTTCGGTATTTAATTCTCGAGCCGCAAATTGCAGCTCTTCAACATTCGTCTTTATTAGGGCGCCGATATCGAAATCAACTGATTCAAGTGCGGCAACTTCAGCATCAAACCTACTAATTTCCAAGAGATCTTCTAAAAGTCTTTCGAATCTATCTAATTGCAACATCAACAATTCGGCACTTCGGGCTACCGTAGGCTCAAAGCTTTCTTTCGCTCCATCAATAACGGCAGATGCGAGACGAATTGTTGTTAATGGGGTACGTAATTCGTGTGAAACATCTGATACGAACCTTTGCTGAACCCGTGACAAGTTTTCTAATCTGGTGATTTGTCTTTGTAATGAATCAGCCATTTCGTTGAAAGCGTTACCAAGTCGAGCGATTTCATCCTCACCTTCAACTTCCATCCGCTGCCCAAGATCTCCCGCAGTTAATCGCTCTGCAGTTCGAGCCGCTTCGCGAACCGGCGATACTACTTGGCGCACAACTAACCATGTGGTAAGCGCGATTAAAAATAGAAGCGCCAACCCAGTTAACAATAACGCATTTAGAATTAATGAATTTGTTGCAAGTTGATTAGCTAAAGAATAGAAAACATATAGTTCGTAACGACCACCAGTGGGAATAATTATTTTTTCACCAACAATTATGTATTCATTATTTGTTGAATAGGCCCAATTTGGACCAGCTTTTTTCTGCACCTTTGATCGTAATTCTTTAGGAATAAATTTCAAATTAGCAAAATCAGTCAGTTTGGAAAAATTGTTTCTATTCAATTTAGTACCAGGGCTAGCAACAATTGCGATTTCTTGTCCGCCGGTCAAAGCTGCAGCTTTAACTACATCATCTATCGCCTTTTGTATTGATTCAGAATTTGAATCGGAAAGAATAAATTCATATTGAAGTCCAAAACTTGTCGCTCTAAAATCTGATACAGCTGACTCCGTTTTTACCCGCTTTACACCCGATGAGAGATTGTTATACAGAGCAGACCCAGCAAGCCAAAATGCAGCAAGTGAGAGCAGAGCTGTTGAAACAACAACGCGCGTTGCTAATGAATTACGAAGGCGATTCACGAATTAATTAGGACGACCTGCTCGGTATCCAACTCCACGTACTGTCAAAATTAATTCAGGATTTTCAGGATCACGTTCTACTTTAGACCGCAATCTTTGTACGTGAACGTTAACTAACCGCGTGTCAGTTGAATGGTGATATCCCCAAACTTCACTCAGTAGCGCATCACGACTAAACACTCGGCCAGGGTCTTTTAAAAGTGCAGCAAGCAATTCGAACTCAAGTCGAGTTAATAAAATCTTTTTACCATCACGTAAAACTTCATGAGAAACTAAATCAACTTGTAAATCTCCTAAATTAATCACTCCGGTATTTGTAGGCGCAATTCTGCGTAAACGGGTACGGATGCGAGCAATTAACTCCGAAGGGTGTGGCAATGGTTTGACGATGTAATCATCTGCGCCAGCTTCCAATCCGGCTACAACGTCGTAACTGTCGCCTTTTGCAGTCAGCATCACAATTGGGACCATAGATTTTTGACGAATTTGTTTGCAGACTTCGATGCCATCAATCCCTGGCAACATCAAATCAAGCAGAACTAAATCGGGTTTATTTTCATGAAATGCGTTTACAGCTTCGTCGCCTCGGCTAACTATTTCCACATCCATGCCGGCACCAGTAATAACGATGCCAAGCATCTCTGCTAAGTCCTGATCGTCATCAACGACCAAAACCTTCGGCATTAGCTACCGTGTTCCCAAGAGTTTAGGTAAAGCTCTTGAGCTGGCGTTAGTACGTCAACCGAACCGCCCATGCTCTTGAGTTTCATTCGCGCAACATCTTTATCAATTTCAACTGGGACGTTGTGCACTCCCGGTTTCAAATTCTTTGACTCTTTTACCAACCATTCGGCTGTGAGCGCTTGATCTGAAAATGATAAATCCATAACCGAAGCTGGGTGCCCTTCTGCAGCACCGAGGTTTACTAATCGACCTTCAGCAAGAAGCAGAATCCGATTTCCGTTTTTTAATACATATTCATCAGTTTGGTGGCGCATTTTTTCATTCTTTTGGATTGCATTCTTTTCCAACCAAGCGACATCGATTTCGATATCGAAGTGCCCTGAGTTAGCCAAAATTGCGCCATCTTTCATTTTTACAAAATGCTCTTCGCGAAGCACGTCACGATTTCCAGTTACCGTAATGAACACGTCACCGATTGGAGCGGCTTTATCCATTGGCATTACTCGAAATCCTTGCATCATCGCATCGAGCGCCTTCGTTGGGTCAATTTCAGTAACAATCACATCAGCGCCTAGGCCACGTGCGCGTTCGGCAACACCTTTGCCGCAGTACCCAAATCCGGCTACCACTAATACTCGACCAGCAAGTAAGAAATTTGTTGCGCGAAATACCGCATCTAAGGTTGATTGGCCGGTGCCGTAACGATTATCAAACATATGCTTGGTGTCAGTGTCATTAACGGCCACCATTGGAAATTGCAACGCACCATCTTTTGCCATTTGGGTTAATCTGATGACGCCAGTCGTTGTTTCTTCGCAACCACCTGTAATGTTTGGAATTAATTCTTTTCTAGTTGTGTGCAACGTATTCACCAAATCGCAACCGTCATCAAAAACTTGGTGTGGTTGAATATCTAGAGCTGAATTAATATGTTTGTAATAACCATCGCGATCAATTGCGTTTTTTGCAAAAACACTAATTCCGTACTCATGTACGAGCGCAGCAGCCGTGTCATCTTGAGTTGAAAGCGGATTAGAAGCGCAAAGCGCAATCTCGGCACCACCGGCTTTCAAAACTCGCATTAAGTTCGCAGTTTCCGTTGTTACGTGCATACATGCAGCGATTCGGATACCGGTAAATGGTTTCTCTTTTTCAAAGCGCTGACGGATTTGAGCCAGAACTGGCATGTTCCGTTCCGCCCATTCGATTCGCTTCTTGCCTGATGCAGAAAGTGATGCATCGGCGATGTCATGCTTTGGAATTGTTGTTGTTGATGACACTCGAGAACCCCTCTTTAGGTATCTTCTAGACTATAAGTCGTTAGTTTACTAGGAGTTTATTAGCTTCAAAACCTCATCGCGAATCTTGGCCATTTGTGCTTGGGTTTTAGCTTCAACATTCAACCTAAGTAATGGCTCGGTGTTTGATGCTCGAACATTGAACCACCAATTTTCGGCGCTAACGGTTAAACCATCGAGAAAGTCTAAATC
>JBDKLQ010000090.1:0-2701 GCA_039795555.1 Actinomycetota bacterium | reverse complement strand
TATGGTGTTCGAAAAGATAACGAACTAATTGATTATGACGAACTCCGCGATTTAGCTAAAAAACATAAGCCGAAGATGATTTGTTCTGGTGCTACGGCTTATCCAAGCTTGATTGATTTTGAAAAAATTCGTCAAATATGCGACGAAGTAGGCGCAATTATGTGGGTCGATGCCGCGCACTTTATTGGTTTGGTAGCAGGCAAAGCGATTCCATCGCCAGTGCCATATGCCGATGTGGTTTCATTTACGACTCACAAAGTTTTACGCGGCCCACGTGGTGGAATGATTCTTTCCAAAGCAGAACACGCGGCTGCAATTGATAAGGCGATTTTTCCGGGCATGCAGGGCGGGCCAATCATGTCTGCCGTTGCCGCTAAAGCTGTTGCGCTACACGAATGCCAACAAGCCGCTTATCAAAAGTATGCAAAAGAGGTGGTTATAAACGCGAAAGCGCTCGCAGCAGCGCTTGAAGCCGAAGGCATGCGGGCAGTTTCAGGTGGAACTGAAACCCATTTAGCTCTGATTGATATTCGCGCAACTGGCGTCACTGGAAAAGTTGCCGACGAAAGATGCGGAGCTGCCGGAATAGTTTTAAATAAGAATGCAATTCCATACGATCCAGAAACACCTGCGGTAACAAGTGGTATTCGGGTCGGAACTCCAGCCACTACAACGCAAGGTATGGGTACAGAAGAAATGAAACAGATCGCAGGTTTTATTGCCCGCGCAATCATGAGCGATAATCATTCCGAACATCAGAAAATAAAATCTGAAGTTCATGCGCTAACCGCTAAGTTCCCAATCTACTCATAACCTTTAAATGCGAGAGTACTTACTAACAATTCTGCTTTCAGCTGCAATTTGTTATTTGGTAACCCCATTTATCAAACGCGCAGCCGAAAAATTTGGCGCGGTAGCAGCAATTAGAGATCGAGATATTCATATCAAGCCAACGCCGCGTTGGGGTGGGGTAGCAATGTGGATTGCTATTTCATTTACCTTTGTGATCGTAAACAATTTACCTCTAGTTGGACAATCATTCGGTCGCGAAGCTCAAGGAATTTTTTTAGCAGCAACATTTATCACCTTGCTTGGATTATTAGACGATCGTTTTCAGCTTGATGCAATTACCAAACTTGCGGGACAGGCACTTGCTGCTGGAATTTTATTGCTCTACGGAATTCAAGTTCTGTGGTTGCCAATTAACGGATTGATTTTTCTACCGCCAAGCATTGGCCAATTAGTAACTGTTTTGCTGGTATTAATCGTGATTAATGCTGTTAATTTTATCGATGGCTTAGATGGGTTGGCGAGCGGTGTGGTGGCAATTGCCGGCTTTGCCTTCTTTGTGTTCGCCTATGTTTTGGCAGTTGTTTATGGATTTGATCGCGCTGGTGCGCCATCAACAATTACTGCGGTAATGATTGGCGCTTGTTTAGGTTTCTTGCCACACAATGTTCATCCGGCAAAGATTTTCATGGGTGACTCCGGTTCAATGTTGCTTGGGCTCTTGTTGGCAACTGCTGCAATAACCTTAACCGGACAGGTAGATCCAAATGCAATTTCTGATCAAAAATTGGGACCAACATTTTTACCGTTGCTTCTACCATTCGCCGTTTTGGCGATTCCGTTGGCTGATTTACTGCTTGCAATTATTAGAAGATTGCGCGCTGGTAAATCACCATTTGCACCAGATAAAGAACATTTACATCACAGAGTAATGGCGGCTGGAAATTCGCAAATTCGAAGTGCAATAATTTTGTATATCTGGACAGCAGCAATTGCTTTCCCAGTAACAATTTGGGCCTTTGCACCGTTGTGGGTGGCGACGTTAGCCGGATTGGTACTTGCCAGCATCGGAATGTTTATCTTCAAAAGTGGAAGGCGAAAAAGTGAAGCCAAAATCAACTGAAGATTTAATGTTGCGCGGCGCGCTTATTCCAACCTTAATCGTTGGGCTAATTTCTCTGGGCATTTTTACTTTGCGAAATGGAAGTAGCGGATTACTCGGAGCTCTTTTTGCCGAAGTTGTAGTAATACTTTTCTTTTTAGTGCATATTTTAATTTCAAGAGTATCTATAAATTTAGATCCAATGGCGACAATGGCGCTAGCGATGTTCTCCTATTTTGCAAAAGTTTTACTCATGGGTGCAGCGCTTTTTGCCATTTCGAAATTCACCAATCCCGAAACAATTAATCGAACCGCCTTCGGAATTAGTGCAATTGCGCTTACTTTCGCATGGTTAGGTGGCGAAATTCGCGCCTACTTTAAATTGCGAGTAACTTTAGATATTCCAAAAGATTTCCAAAAATAGGAGTTCCGAAAATGCGAAACGAAGAGAATGCGCTCTGGTCAATTTTTGGTTACTTGCTTTCTGGACTACTTTTTTGGGGCGGCGCGGGTTGGCTAGCTGATCACTTTCTCCACACCACCTACCTACGCCTCATTGGCCTATTGGTCGGGATGGGGGCCGCGCTTTATTTGGTCTGGCTCCGCTTCGGTAGAGACTGACCAATTTCACATATTTTGCGCGTAGTTCACTTCGCCTACCGCACTCTTTCGATTTCTCAATAAGCGGGCCTGCCTAATAGGGTTGCCCTGCTTCCCCAAAAGCAAATAAATCGAATTTTTTGGAGATTTTGTGCGTCTATTTTTAGAAGGTGGCGAAGGGTACGTCCCACCAAGCACGAAAGATTTCGA
>JBDKLQ010000089.1:0-3456 GCA_039795555.1 Actinomycetota bacterium | reverse complement strand
GATGCGTCTTGCGGGTTCCCAATTGGAACTCCAGCGATGGTTAAGGTCACAGCGGTATCTTCTCATTACTCTTGCTATGTGTTGGGATCAATAATTATTGCTATCGCAGGTTTCATCTTGCGAATTACGGACTTAAATCGACCTCGCGGATTAGTTTTTGACGAAGTTTATTATGTGGATGGCGCGAGAGATTTTTTGAAATATGGCGTTGAAATGAATGGAGCCAAACCGGAATTTATCGTCCATCCGCCGATTGGGAAATGGTTAATTGCAATCGGAATAAAAATATTTGGGGATAATGAATTTGGTTGGCGAATTGCCGCCGCAGTTGCCGGAACTCTTTGCATTTATTTGATTGGTCGTATCGCGCTTCGCATTTTTGGAGATCCAATTTGGGCAACCGTCGCATCGCTACTTGCATTCTTGGATGGCTTTGCTTTGGTTATGTCACGTACTGCTTTGCTCGATATTTTTTTAACAACTTTCATTTTACTTTCCATAAACGCTTGGCTCAAAGGAAATTATTTAGAATTGAGTTTTTGGCTTGGTTTGGCAATTTCCACTAAATGGAATGCCATCTTCTATTTAATTGCAATTTTAACTTTGGAATTTATTATGAATCGGAATTTAATCCGAGTAATAAAAGTTAAATTACTAGCATTGGCTATTTATCCCGCAACCTGGATAGGGTGGTTCTTATCAAATGACGGCTGGGGCCGAAATTATTCGAAAAATTCAATCGTCAGTTTCATTCATTACCAATTAGAGATTCTGAATTTTCATACAGGATTAACTGAAAAACATTCTTATCAAGCAAATCCCTTTGGTTGGCTAGTGATGAGGCGCCCGACATCATTTTTTTATGATTCACCTAACGGTCGTTCCCAAGAAGTCTTGGCTTTAGGAACCCCACTTCTTTGGTGGTTAGGTTCGCTTGCATTTGTCTATCTAATTTACCGATTAATAAAAAAGTTTGAGTTGGATTCAACAATCATTTTGATTGGAATTGCAGCAGGATATTTACCATGGTTTTTTTACCAAAAGCGAACAATTTTTACCTTTTATGCAATAGTTTTTGAGCCCTTTTTGATCTTGGCCATTACTTATTTAGCAAAAGCACTTTACGATCGGAGTCAGAATTATAGATTTTTAATTGCCGGTACCATTGGTTTAATTACCATTAATTTCTACTACTTTTTGCCAATTTATCTGGGACAAATAATCACTTACCAGCAATGGTTGAGTCGCATGTGGTTTAAGTCTTGGATTTAATTACTGATTTGCGGCGCGATTATTTCGCTTATTGAGTTCGGCTTCTTCGGCCAACTGTTGATCAAAAATTTCATCCGTACTAGGCGACGCCGCCGCGAGCGCTTCACGTTCTATACGTTCTTGTTCTTCGGTCCAAGCTCCCGGCGTCGTTAAATCTATGACTCTTCGAGGCGTAACTGCCTTTGGTGCATTTACATAGGTAGGTACTGGTACCTCAGTTGGTTGCCAGGCATTTCTCTGTGCCGCAGTTCCTTTAGGCAAAATTGTTACACCGGTTTGCTCCCGCTCTGAAAGTGGCACCCAATATTCTGACTGCACTTTTTTAGTTGTCACAACTTCAATTAGGTTTACATTTGAGATTCCATCAGAACTTCTTTGTAGCTCATCGATTCTGCGACGTTGTTCCCGACTTTTGCGAACACTTCGGCGCACATGAACGATATAAATAATTAATGCTGAAAGTGGAATTGCTATATAAGACCAGACCATGAGATTCATAGCCGCACCTACTCCTATAAATGCTGTCATTAAAATTATCAATGAGAAAATAATTCTGCGTCTCAATAATTTTTGTGCCTGTTTTGCGCTTTGATCTAAATCTTGATGTATGGCTCCGGAAATACTTTTTTCGGAACCGGCTGCAACAATTCGTAATGCGCTCTTATATCTTTCAACAGACTTTCCAGAAAATTCATCATGGGAATGAAGCCATCGCGGTAGGAAATAGGCAACCCACATTCCTATGATCGCAAGATAAACAATTCCTGAAGTCATAATGAGCAAAGGTTAGACGGGGTTCTGCTCAAAATATGGGATTTACCGCTACCTAATCAACGGATTTTCACTTACGTAACAGAGATGGTTTCGCCAAGCACCATCAATGTGCAGGTAATTTTTCCGCTCACCTTCCAAAATAAATCCAGCTTTCTCGGCGACTTTTATGGATGCGGTATTTTCTGGGCGAACATTTATCTCAAGTCTGTGCAATTCCAATTCCTTAAAACCAAACTCTGCTACCCCAACAACCGCTTCGGTAGTGAATCCTCTATTGGCATATTTTTCAGCAATCCAATAACCGATATGGCCTGCTCGTAGGGCGCCGTAAATCACACCACCAAGAGTTATTTGGCCGATAAAGTCATTTTTTAGAAAAATCCCAAATGAAAAAGTTCGTCCGGCTTTGGCCTCTATTTTTTGTAATTTAATCATTTCTGAATATCTAGTTGTTTCTGGATTTTTCCAATCAGAAGTTTCTGGAATAGTTGCTTCCCAATGAATTAACCAATTTTTATTTTCGCGGCGAACTCTTTCCCATTGACGTTTGTCTCTGAGACCAAGTGGGCGGAGCAAGATTCGCTCACACTGAATGACTGCCATTATTTTATTTTGGGCAAAATAACAACGGTTACTTCTTCACCGCTGCCAAGCTTTTTCGCTCCTTCTGAAACTGCGATTAAAGAATTTGCTGATGCCAAAGTGAGAAAATCGTCCTGGTCCGAAAGAGCCGTTACAGAATTCTTATCTTCACTGATGAATGCACGTAAATAAGTTCGTTTACCACTTAAATCGTTTACTGATTTTTCAAGCCGAGCCTTGACAGCTGGGCAATGAATTTCTTTTGCACCAAACATTGTTCTAATAACAGGTCGTACAAATAACTGCATTGATATGTATGCGGCAATCGGGTCTCCGGGTAATGTGATTACTGGTGTGTTGTCTGGTCCAACTGTTCCAAAATTATGGCGACCTGATCCTTCAATATCCAGCTCAGCCATTTTGACGGAACCGATTTGATTTAATGTCCTCGTAATTAAATCAAACGAATCGTCATGTCGTTCACCACTTAACACTAATAAATCAGCGCGAACTAATTGATCTTCGATTACATTTTTAAGTTCAACTTCATCATCTGGAATATGGTGAACTCGATAACCAACGCCACCAATTTCTCTAACCATTGTGGTTAATTGCCAAGAATTCGTTTCATACTCTTGTTGCCCGGATACAGGTTGGCCTGGCTCAACCAAATCTGGTCCCGCAGAAAGTATTACGACACGTGGCAAGGGCCTGGTGGGTAAATGATCTAATCCAATTGAAGCTGCCAACCCAATTTGGGTGGATCTGATGGGAGTTCCGGCTTTTATAACTAATCGATCTCCAGCAAAAACATCGCTTGCAAGTGTT
>JBDKLQ010000088.1:0-3257 GCA_039795555.1 Actinomycetota bacterium | reverse complement strand
GATGTACCACTTACGGACAGCATCGCCAGGCTTTGGGCTATATGTGCGCACTTCTCTTACTCCTTGATATTGATATTTTTTGCAATCCCGTAGGAAAGGCAGAGGGTTAGATTACCTTTCGAGCACTTATGCGGTCAAAACGAGCGAAGTTAATGGTCGAAAATGGGCTCATTCGACTCCGATACCTGGCCGTCGGCACCAAAGACCAAAAATCTGGTGAAACCACGGCAGAACCAGCGATCATGCGTCACTGTTAAAACCGTTCCATCATATTGATCGAGCGCATGTTCCAAACTTTCGGCACTTGCTAAATCCAAGTTATCTGTTGGTTCGTCAAGTAATAACAAAGTGTCGCCTGCTAATTCTAATATTAAAACTTGAAACCTAGCTTGTTGTCCGCCAGATAATTGAGAGAATTTTTGATTGGCAGCTTGGTCAATTTCATATTTTCCAAGAACTGACATTGCTGGACCTAATTGAAGTGAATGTTCTTCCCACAATATTTCGAGCAGCGTCTTGCCTTCGAACTCAGGATGTGCATGGGTTTGAGCAAAATATCCAACTTCTACACGAGCACCATATTTAAAATTTCCCGAATATTTAACTGTTTCATCACCAGAAATTAATCTTAAAAAATGTGATTTGCCTGAACCGTTTTTCCCCAAAATTGCAACGCGATCGCCATAAAATACTTCAAAATTAAATGGCTCGGTAAGCCCAGTTAGCGCCAGATTTTCAAAGGTTAAAACTCGAACACCAGTGCGGCCACCCTTTAAACCTACTCGAACATTTTGCTCAATTGGTGGGGCCGGTGGCGCACCCAACTCTTCAAATTTGCGCAATCGCGTTTGCATTGCCCGATATTTTGAGGCCATATCTGGTGAAGATTTTGCTTGATTTCGTAACGTTAAAACTAATTCTTTCAATCGTGTGTGTTCCTCTTCCCAACGCTGCAGAACTTCAGCGAATCGTTCGTTGCGAGCGCGGCGGGCATCATGCCAAGTCGAAAACTTTCCACCGTGAATCCAAGTTGTATTTCCGTTGTGACCTTGTTCTAGCGTAACAATTCTCGTCGCAACTTCCTCAAGTAATTCTCGATCGTGGCTGACAAAGAGCACCGTTTTTTTAGTTTCTTTAATAACTTGTTCTAGCCAGCGCTTTGATGGCACATCCAAATAGTTATCAGGTTCATCCAACAATAAAGTTTCTTCTGGACCTTGCATTAAGGCTAAAACAACAAGTTTTTTCTGCTCGCCACCAGAAAGGGTATTAACTTTCCGATCTGCAACTTCAATAAACGATTGTTCAAGTGCTTGAGTGCAACAAGAATCCCAAATTACTTCAAAATCGTAACCACCGGCATCGCCCCATTCGATAACCGCTTCTGCGTATGCCATTTGATCTTTTTCCAAATTTGTTTCATTCATCTTTACTTCTAATATTGCAATTCTTTCCGCCGCTTCTCGAATTCGCTTTGGCGCGACAGAAAGCAATAAATCCCGAACAGTTGAGTCATCACGAACGCTGCCTATGAATTGGCGCATTACGCCAAGGCCACCGGTAATTGAAACGCTGCCTGCTTCCGGTTCTAAGTCGCCAGAAATCATTCGAAGTAACGTAGTTTTTCCAGAACCGTTTGGTCCAATTAACGCAACTTTATGTCCATCGCCAACTCGAAATGAAACTTCGTTTAATAATACGCGGCCATCGGAAAGTGAATATTCGACGCCACTAACATCGATATGGCCCATCAATCTTCCTCTGCAGAGGACCGATGCGCCATTGTTAGATTAGCTCGCTCCAATAATTTGGCATCTTCTGGATAGTCGACTCCTACAAGGGTTAAACCTTTCGCGGGGAATACCAAACTCTCGGATTGCCGTTCTCGTTTTTCCAAAACTTCACGCGCCCACGAAACCGGAAAACGTTCTTCCCCAACATGCACCACGGCGCCAACTAGACCGCGCACCATTGAATAACAGAAGGCATCAGCGCTAACTTCGCCGACAATTACTCCGTTTTCTCTTCGATGAAATTCAAATTTTTCAAGCTTTCGAACCGTAGTTGCCTTTTCACGGAATCTGCAGAATGAGAAAAAATCATTTTCGCCCAACAATGTCTCGGCCGCCTCATTCATTAAATTTATGTTCAATTTTCGATAATAAGGTGCTACATCGGTTCGAAGCACAGGGTGCAACGTTTGATTGCCATCTAAAATCTTGTAGATATAGTTCCGTCGTAGCGCCGAAAATCTGGCGTGGAAACCATGTGGCGCTTCGTTAAAATTTATGATCCGAATTTCGTCAGTAAGAATCCGGTTTAAGCGATATATCATCTCGTCTAGCTTGATTGGCGCATCAAAATGAATTACCTGTCCAGTGGCATGTACGCCAGCATCGGTCCGTCCTGCAACTGTCGTATAAATTTGGCGATCAAAAATTTGTGTAAGTGCCGCCTCAACTTCGCCTTGTACGGTTCGGCGATCGGGTTGCTTACCCCAACCAGAAAAATTTGTTCCGTCGTAACTTAAGTCGACTCGAAAACGAAAAAAACCACTCTCGGGTACGAGAGTGGTTTCGTTCATTAAATATTTAAATTAAACGAGCTCGATCACTGCCATAGGAGCGTTGTCGCCCTTACGTGGACCAACCTTTGTGATGCGGGTGTAGCCACCATTGCGTGTTGCAAAACGTGGACCGATTTCGGTAAATAAGTTATGTACAACATCCTTATTTGAAATCTTACGCATTACTTCACGGCGAGCCGATAAATCACCCTTCTTTGCAAAAGTAATTAGCTTCTCAGCGTATGGACGAAGCCGCTTTGCCTTTGTTTCAGTTGTCGTGATCTTGCCGTGTTGGAATAGTTGCTCAGCAAGCGTCGCAAGTAACAACCGCTCGTGTGCTGGACCGGATCCAAGACGAGGACCTTTTGATGGTGTTGGCATATTGCTTCTCCTACTTACCTATCTGCTAATCCGCTTATTCAGCGTCGATGAAATCATCGTCATTTGCGCCGTAATTTGCATGCTTAGTTGGATCAAAACCTGCTGGGCTATCCTTTAGTGACATTCCCATTGATACAAGTTTTGCTTTTACTTCATCAATCGATTTTGAACCGAAGTTACGAATATCCATCAAATCTGCTTCGGAACGATTTACCAATTCGCCAACTGTATGAATGCCCTCGCGCTTCAAGCAGTTATAAGAACGAACTGTTAAATCTAGATCTTCGATTGGTAGCGCCATGTCAGCTGC
>JBDKLQ010000087.1:0-4151 GCA_039795555.1 Actinomycetota bacterium | reverse complement strand
AATACTGGGATCTCAATTGGTTTAGCAACATTCTTGATAAGTACTTTAGTTCTTCTATTTTGGATTCCACTTAGAGAAAAACCTGGTTTTGGTACATTGGCAAATATTGTTGTGATTGCAGTGGCGATCCAAATTGGATTGAACCATTTTCCAAAAACTAATGATTTTCTTCTCGGAATCATTTTTGCGTTTATTGGAGTGTTCTTAGTTGGAATTGGCAGCGCTTTTTATATTACCTGCGGTCTTGGTTCAGGTCCGCGCGATGGCTTAATGACTGCTCTGCACCATCGATTCAATATTCGAATTTCAAGGATTCGCTTAACAATTGAAGTGGCAGCACTGATAAGTGGATGGCTACTTGGTGGCCATGTTGTTCTTGGAACCGCAATATTTGCGCTCTTTATTGGCCAATCAATCGCAATATCGATCGGTGTCGTTTCCCGACTAACCAACTAGTAACAGATAGGTTGGCCTCTCAAGTTCCTTCCCCTCTTTTTCACGCGGTTGGCTTGCCGCCGGGGTCGAAAACACCCCCGTAAAAAAACAGAGAGGTAAAAATGCTCGATTCCTACTTCAAAATCTCCGAGCGTGGATCAACGATAGGACGTGAAATTCGTGGCGGATTCGTCACCTTCTTCACCATGGCCTACATAGTTGCCTTAAATCCACTGATCTTGGGATTTGTAAAAGATGCAGATGGGAAGTTTTTAGGTGGCGGAGACGCGCCTAACTTGCCGCTAATTGCTGCAGCAACCGCATTGATTGCTGGAGTCCTAACTATCCTGATGGGCGTTGTCGGAAACTTTCCGTTAGCGCTTGCTACCGGCCTTGGTCTAAATAGTTTCGTTGCATACGGAATTGCTACGAAGATGACTTGGGCTGATGCAATGGGCTTAGTTGTTCTAGAAGGTTTAATAATCACCGTTCTAGTTCTAACTGGTTTTCGCACTGCAGTATTCAGGGCAGTTCCACAACAACTTAAGTACGCGATTTCAGTAGGTATTGGCCTATTTATCGCTCTAATCGGCTTAGTTGATTCAGGTTTCGTACGCCGCACAAGCTCTGGTCCAGTTCCGGTTCAACTTGGCGATGGTGGAAACCTTGTCGGTTGGCCAATCGTGGTTTTTATCCTCGGCTTAATTTTCATCATTGCTTTGATGGTGCGAAAAGTGAAAGGCGCTCTCCTTATTGGAATTGCGTCGGCAACTGTTCTTGCCATTATTGTTGAAAATGCCTTCAAAATTGGTCCAAATTTTGTTGCACCGGACAAAGTAAATCCAAAGGGTTGGGGCTTAAATGTTCCAGCGCTACCAGATAAATTGGTCGCCACCCCTAAGTTTGATTTGTTAGGTGATTTCAATCTTTTAGGTTCATTTAGCCGGATCAGTGCAATTTCAGCGATCCTGCTCGTATTTACTTTACTTCTTTCAGATTTCTTCGACACTGTAGGAACCGTAACGGCCATTGGTCACGAAGCAAATCTGATTGATCGTGAAGGAAATGTTCCAAATAACAACAAGATTCTCTTTGTTGACTCCGTTGCAGCTGTCGCGGGTGGTGCAAGTGGTATTTCTTCAAATACCTCTTACATCGAGTCAGCAGCAGGTGTAGGAGAAGGTGCTCGTACTGGATTGGCATCCATTGTTACTGGTATCTGTTTCTTGCTCACAACATTCTTATCACCAATTGTTGCCGTGATTCCTTACGAAGCTGCTACCCCAGCGCTCGTAATCGTCGGCTTTTTGATGATGACCCAAGTGAAAGACATCGATTGGAATGACCTAGGAATTGCAATCCCAGCTTTCCTTACAATCATTTTGATGCCATTCACTTACAGTATTTCAGTTGGTATTGGAGCCGGGTTCGTATCTCATGTTGTAGTCAGATACGTTCAAGGTCGTGGCAAGGATGTTCATCCATTACTACTACTGGTTTCTGGACTATTTATGATCTATTTCTTAGCTTCACCAATTAACACTTGGGTTAATTAATAGTTCAACTTAATTGGTAAAGGGGGTGGCAGCGATGTCACCCCCTTTACCAATTTATAATTGACAAACCTCGCCTTTCCAAAATCTCATTAATTCTCGAAAAAGGTTTTGTTCCAAAAAATCCCTTATAAGCCGACAATGGACTTGGGTGGGAAGTTACGATTGCATTCTCGAACAAACTTGAATATTTTGCGGCAGAATTCCCCATCAGCAACGCTACAACATTGGAATTTGCATAGATTTCAATTGCTTTTCCAGTTAATTCCAGCCATCCTAAATTTTGATGTGCGAGTGATTTTCCAATCTCGGTTGTTAAATGCGTATTTAATAGCGCAACGCCTTGTTGATGCCAATCTGATAAATCTCCATCTGTTCGTTTAATACCTAAATCATCATACAATTCCGTGAAAATATTTTTTAAACTTTTTGGAAGCAATTTCTGTTTGGTGCTGAAAGCTAGCCCCATCGCATTCCCAATACCTGGATAGGGATCTTGACCGAGAATTAACACCTTGGTCCTTGATAGTGGCAATGAAAAATTGGAAAAGACTAAGTTTCGCTCAGGCGTGAAATTTGCAAGTAAATCTAATTTGGCATCTAATGAGTGAAATTCCTCGCCAATTAGCTCCAGCCACTCGCCATCAACGAGCTTGAGCGAAGTATCTGCCATTTTCCGCATTCACTAAAATTTTAATTTCAAAAACTTTAGATAAATTTTCTGATGTAACCACCTCAGAGATCGGACCAATTGCCGCAACTTCACCATTTTTAAGAAGTAGCGCATGTGTAGTACCAACAGGAATTTCTTCAATATGGTGGGTAACCGTAACCGTAACTGGGGCCGCCGGGTCGGTGGCAAAATTTGCGAATCGAGTCAATAAATCTTCGCGCCCGCCTAAGTCTAGTCCGGCAGTTGGTTCGTCAAGTAAAAGCAACTCAGGGTCGATCATTAACGATCTTGCGATTTGAACTCTTTTTCGTTCGCCCTCGCTAAGTGTGCCGAATTCTCGTTCACCAAGATCACGAACACCGAATGTTGTTAATAGCGCGATGGCGCGGGATTCATCCCAGAGATCATAGGCTTCATTCCATCTTCCTAAAATGCCATATGCCGAAGTCAAAACCACATCTCTAACCTTTTCATCGTAAGGAATTTGTTCAGCTTTCATTGCTGCACATAAACCAATCCGGGTTCGTAACTCGAAAATATCTACTCGACCTAACTCTTTATCCAATATTTGGACTGTTCCAGAAGTTGGAAAGATTTCAGTTGAAAGAAGTTTTAATAAGGTTGATTTACCAGCGCCGTTTGGTCCCAAAATAACCCAACGTTCTCCATCATTGATATCGAATGAAATCGGCCCGAGAATAATTCGATTCGCCCGCATGACCGATGCATTCTTAATCGATGCCACTAATCTCATAGGCTCTGACCATATAAGTAAATTGTCGATGCTCCGCTCATTTAGTGCGCTAACCTTGGATTTATGGCTCCAATTGCGCATACTGGATTAATCCTGGTCACAGGAGTCGATAAACCAGGGATCGCAAAATCGTTTTTCGAGGCTTTAGCACCATTTTCGATTGAAATTTTAGACATTGAACAATTGATAATACGGGATCGACTCATCTTAACGGTTTTGATTAAGTCCGATCCAGCTCACTCGAAAGCCATTGAATCTGATTTAGCTGACTTTGCGCAGAAAAATGATGTTGACGTAGCCGCTGACTTTTCTAATTTCGAAAGCACACGAATACAAAGTAATGACCTAAAAAAAATTATGGTTTTGAGTGAAAACTTAAAACCAGATGCATTTACTAATATTGTTTCAGCGATAGATGGAAACATAGAACGGATAACCAGACTTAAGTCTTCGCCGATAACGGTTATCGAAATTGCTTACACTGGCACGATCAAAAAACTCCCGATTCAAAGCGATGTTGATGCGCTAACCCTTCCTGAAAATTTCGCAAATCATGCGCGAAAATTTGTTATCTTGGATGTGGACTCAACCTTAATCGAACAAGAGGTAATTGAATTGTTGGCAGTTCATGCTGGTGTTGGTGACAAAGTAAAGGAAATTACAAATCGGGCAATGAATGGTGAATTGGATTTTGCCCAAAGCTTGACCGAACGGGTTTCACTTTTAGCAGGTTTAC
>JBDKLQ010000086.1:0-7835 GCA_039795555.1 Actinomycetota bacterium | reverse complement strand
CCCCAACAGTTTCATCATTATTTGCATCTCGAGCGACAGCAATGTGATGCCAGGTATTTACCTGAAGTGGATTGGTAAGTATAAAAACAGTTGCATTAATTCCATATGCATCAACCTGGATTTCAGATGCACTTTGAATGTTGATACTTATTCCATTGCCACCAGCCACACCTAAAAAGAAGCCATAATTTATAGCTGGACCAGTCTTGAAGTAGCTTTCAAAAGTGAAAGCTTGATTGCCAACATTTATTCCCGGCGACATTATTAGATTTGTTGAACGTGATTCAAAATAGAGAGAATTATTTGAAGAGCCCGCCGAGGAAGGTGTTTCAGCAAAAGAATTGGATGAGCTTGAAACAAAAAAAGTAAAACTCAATAAAACAACCAAGAGTGATCTAACAGTTTTTCTCAAGATGCACCCCCACAAAGATTTTAATAAACGATTTGTTATTTAAACCTTGAAAATTTAACTATTTTTTGTCAGTACTTTCTTGAATACTGCATTAATAGGTTTTTCAATAACGAAAATCGTTAATACTGACAGGATTATTGAGATTCCAGCCACCACTGAAAAGTTATAAACAAAATATTCCCAAACTCGTGTTCTTGCTAGGCGATCTGTATTAAAAGGCTGATCAATAAATAAATCGAAATTCATCAATACAACAACGTGATATGCGTAAACCCCGAAAGAAATTTTTCCAAAAAAAGTTAGCAACAAGCCTAAAAATTTTTTCGGCGATGGATTGTATTGGGATGCTTGCAACACAATGAATGCAAACACTGGTGCCGAAATATAAGTTGTGTAATAAACGGTTTCGCCCTGGAAATACATGTGTGATTTGAAAAGCAAATAACCCATCACTAAAGACAATATGAACAGCCAATGATTTCTTATCTTCTGCAACGTATTTAAATGTCTTCGTATTAGTAATCCAATACCAAAACCAAGCATTGCTCGGCCAAGGGCTTCCCACCCGCGAATTGGACCGTTACCTGTGCTCCACGAGTCGCCAATAAATTCTTGATCGGTATTTAACCCATGCCATAGTGCGTAATAGCCCGCGATGATCCCAATCCAAATACCGATGTTTTTAAAAACAGTCAGTGGAGTAAAGATTAAGTTTGCAAACCATTCCGCTGATAAAGACCAAAGCGGCCAGTTCATTGCAATAGTTGCAGACACCCAAATTTGAAGTAGTAAGAATGCTTTGAAAAACATTTCTTCACTGAAATTTGGATCAGGTTTTGCCGCATATGTTTGCTGATCAAATTGATATGCAACCCAGGTAACTATTAATACGGCGGTTAGCATTGGCCAAAATCGCAAGATTCGTTTAAACACAAAAATTGCTGCATCTTTTGGAAAAGTTCTCAAATTACCTGGCATAGATGACATAAGCACAAAGCCTGAAAGTACAAAAAAGAAATCAACTAATAAATACAAGCTATCCAGTTGTCGATACTTGGTAATTACCATCACATGAAATGCGACTACACCAAGTGCTGCAAATCCTCGCATCCCATCTAGTAAGACAAAGCGATTTTGCAGCTTGTTCAATTTAAATACCTATCTCAAAAGATTTAGTGATTTCAATTTACAGGCAATGACATTAAATGTTTGATTTATCTAGAGAAATTCATAACAACAGATAAAGTACAAGAGTGAAACTCCGATCAACCGTGTTAGTTGTTGCCGCTTTAAATTTTTCCTACTTCTTTGTTGAATTCGGCTATGGTCGAATCTTTAATTCACTGGCACTAATTAGTGACAGCATCGATTTTCTTGAAGATGCCTCAATAAACCTTCTTGTTGCCGTGGCGATAGGTTGGTCAATTCAAAGACGCAAGTACGTCAGCTATTTACTCGCTGGCCTCCTATTGGTTCCGGGAACTATTTTTGTTTGGAATGCGATTCAAAAAATTCTCAATCCAATAAACCCAGTTGGTGAGGGTATGACTTGGGTCGGACTTGGTGCGCTCGCAGTTAATGTTTTTTGTGCCCTCTTAATTGCCAGACACAGAACCGATGGCCATGGTTTAGCGCTAGCAGCTTTTTATTCGGCTAGAAATGATGCAATCGCAAATGTATTAATTGTGATTGCAGGGTTGATTACTGTTTTAATGCCAACGATATGGCTTGACTTATTAATTGGATTGCTAATTTTCTTACTTAATGCTGGAGCTGCAAAAGCCGTAGTTAATGCAAGTCGATCTAACAGTTAATAAACCTTCTAAGCACCTAAACTAAAAAATATAGGTTGTGAGTTAGATGCGAAATTATAAAATCGCCATCGTTGGTGCTGGTCCAGCTGGTTATTACGCTGCACAAGCACTTCAAAATAGCCAGAATGAAGAACTATCAATTTTGATTGATATGTTTGAAAAACTGCCAACACCTTGGGGATTGGTTCGAAGTGGCGTTGCACCCGATCATCCAAAAATTAAATCTGTTGCAAAAGTATTCGACAAAATTGCATGTGAAGATAATTTTCGATTGTTTGCAAATGTCGAATTAGGTAAAGACGTAAGTATCGATGAACTCAAGGCAAATTACGACGCAGTTGTAATAGCTATTGGGTCAAGTGTTGGAAAGAAACTAGGAATACCTGGTGAGGATTTAATTGGTTCGATTTCATCGAGTGAGTACGTTCCTTGGTATAACGGCCATCCTGATTTCGCAAATTTAGATGTTCCGTTAGATACACATACGGCCGTCGTAATTGGTGCTGGAAATGTTGCAATGGATGTTGCGCGTTCACTTGGATTAGATCCCGACGAATTTGAAAAAACCGACATGGCAACCTATGCCATTTCAGCGCTACATGATTCAAAAATCAGGGAAGTGCACATCTGCGCTAGGCGCGCACCTGAGCATGCTGCTTTCACAGCGCCAGAAATTCGCGAGTTACCCCATTATGAGAAAACCTCAATCTCCATTAATTCAGAAAATATTTCAGCTGCGCTTGGAAGAACAAAATCTCTTGGGGATGAGGCTAAGGATATAAATACAATTCTTGCGGCGATGTTGGCAATTGCCGAAGAGGACAAGCCAAAACAAGAGCGCTCGATCAATTTTCACTTTCTGCTAACACCTATTGAAATTAAAGGTGAAAAACGAGTAGAAGAAATAGTTTTCAAAGTTAACGAAGTAAGCGATGGAAAAGTTATATCAACAGATAAGACTTTTTCAATCAAGTGTGGATTGGTTATTACCGCAATTGGTTATAACACTGCTGGCATCGAAGGCTTAGAAATTGAAAATGGCAAAGTTAAGAACACCGATGGGCGAGTGGTTGATGGAGTTTATGTCGTTGGTTGGGCCAAACGGGGACCATCAGGTGTTATTGGTACAAATAAGAGTGATTCAACTGAAGTTATGCAGAAGCTAATCACCGATTTGAGTGAACCAAAAGACCCTTCAGATTTTGAAGCTGTATTGAAGCAACGTGGAATCAAATATGTAAACCAAAGGGACTGGACAAAAATTAATGACGCTGAAGTGACTGCTGGCGAGCAACTTGGAAAACCTCGACTGAAAATTACTTCTCGTGAAGAAATGCTAAATCTGCTCTAAATGTAAGAACTGAAACAAGTTTTCATTTAAATTACATCTCTATATATACAGTTCTCCTTCTTTCGAATCAGGCCATAATTGACTGTGCAAAAGAATGGAATCAAATGAGTATCGACACCGCTGCTGAAATTGCCATTCTTTCTGCCAGAGCACAGCTTGCGATTGCGCTAAGCAACGATCCTGATGTGGATGAAATTCTTACTCGATTTGATCGCTGGAAATTCGATCTTTGGGAGGGCTTAGCTGCTGTTTATGATGCGCAAGAAGTATTTCCAAAATTAATAGATGTAATCGTCCAAATTCATAAAGATCGAAATGGAAAATTACGTCATCGCGATCGCGAACGTTTATTGAACCCAGATTGGTTCCAAGATAACAAAGCAATTGGCTATGTTGCATACACGGATCTATTTGCTAAAGATTTAAATGGCGTTCAAAACAAAATCGATTACTTAAACAAATTAGGCATCACCTATTTACACTTAATGCCGCTTCTAACTCCACGTCCTGGTGAAAATGATGGCGGTTATGCCGTAATGGACTACAAATCTGTTCGATCAGATCTTGGAACAATGAAAGATTTCGCCGAATTAGCACAAAAGCTTCATGACAATGGGATCTCATTAACGCTAGATCTTGTCCTAAATCACGTGGCAAAAGAACACGAATGGGCAATGAAAGCTAAGTCTGGCGATGCTAAATATCGTGAATATTTCTATGTTTATTCAGATCGCAAAACTCCAGATGAATTTGAAAAAACATTGCCTGAAATTTTTCCAACTTTCGCGCCAGGAAATTTCACTTGGGATGAAAAGTTAAATGGTTGGGTTTGGACAACATTCAATGAATACCAATGGGATGTTAATTGGAGTAATCCAAACGTCTTTCTTGAATATCTTGACATCATCGGCTATTTAGCAAATCAAGGTGCAGATTGTCTTCGCCTAGATGCAATTGCATTTATTTGGAAACGACTTGGTACCAATTCACAAAATCAGCCAGAAGTTCATGCGATCACCCAAGCTTTGCGAACCGCAGCTCACATCATGGCTCCTGCATTAATTTTTAAAGCTGAAGCAATCGTTGGCCCTAAAGATGTTGTTCACTACTTAGGCCAAGGCAAACATGCCGGAAAAGTTTCAGACATGGCTTATCACAATTCATTAATGGTTCAGATTTGGTCAGCACTTGCCTCACGTGATGGTCGATTACTTGCAACAGCACTTTCAAGATTTGCCCCGATACCAACAACTTCAGGATGGGCAACTTATTTACGATGCCATGACGACATTGGCTGGGCAATTGATGATGCCGATGCTGCAGCAATTGGATTAAATGGCGCGATGCATCGTGAGTTTTGTGCGAGTTTCTATGCAAATGAATTTCCAGAGAGTTTTGCTAGAGGTGTTCATTTCCAATCAAATCCAGCAACAGGTGATCGTCGAACTTCAGGAAGTGCTGCAAGTCTGATTGGTATTGAAGCAGCTCTTGATAAGAAGAATGCATCAGCTCTAGATATTGCAATTGACCGCTTAACCTGCGCCTACGCGATGGTTTTTGGTTTTGGTGGACTTCCACTTCTTTATATGGGGGACGAACTAGGACTACTAAATGACAGAACTTACCTTGATAATCCAACTAAAAAAGATGACAACCGATGGATTCATCGTCCTGAAATGCGATGGGATTTAGTTGATAACCCCAATGAAGCTATTTCTGCTCGGGTATTTGCAGCAATCGAGAATTTGATCAGAGTACGTAAACAAATGCCAGCGCTTCATGCAGCCGTGAACACCGAAGCGTTCACAACTTCAAAGCAATCAGTTTTAGTATTCCGCAGACAGCACGCAGCTGGATCGATGATTCAGGTTTATAACTTGTCGGAAAAACCTCAAGTACTTGAGGCAAGCGCACTTTGGCCATTAACTGGAACACAATTCACTGAACATCTGTCTGGAAAACAATTCCGAATTGATGGGTCTGAAGTATTACCGCCGTATGCTTCCTGGTGGCTTACTTCAGCAAATTAAATCTATTTTAATTTTCTACAACTAGTTAAACTTGCCAGATGAAAACACTTCAACTTGCTGCGTTACGAATTTTTCGTAAACGTAGCAAGTTGGGTATTGCTATATCGATTATTTCCGTAATCCAAGCTTCTATTTTCATTACCAGCATTTCCATACCAAGAGTTGAGTCCGAAGCAGTTGAGCAAACTGTAGCTGGACTCAGTCAGTCAGATAAATGGCTAACTATTAACCTGGGTGACTCAACAAAACTTGGAAATCAAAAGATCAACGATTTAGTTATTGATGAACTTGCGAAGGTTGAAGTAAATCAACCAAGGCATTCAATTGTCTTTCGGCCAATTTCAGATGAGTTCCATGGAAGATTCCAATTAATTGGAACGCAGCAAATCGACTCCGAAGTAACTCTCACAACCGGCAGAGTTCCAAATAAATGCGACGCAAATCTCTGTGAAGTAATTGTCGTAAATCCCGATGGGTTATCTAGTACTCCTGCTGGCTTTGAAGTGGTTGGTGTGGGCAAGGTTTCAGATAATTCATCATTATTAAAAACGATTGAACCGCAAACACCATTATTAATTACTTCGGAATTAACCCAAATTCTTAATTTGAAATCGGTGGAAGGCTATCCAGGCACAGAACTATGGGCTGTTGAGATATCTAAGCAGGGCGTTTCCATGTTTGGACTTGAAGGATATTTAGATTCTTTAAATGAAACCGACCAACTTATTGGATTGGAATCCACAAGACTCTTAGTTGATGGCCCAATCGGAAAACTTGAAGAAACAAAATCTCAGGTTCAAGTTCTCTCAAACCGAATACTATCTTTACAAGTAACAATTTGTTTAATTGCGATTTTTTCAATATTTGTCATCGCCTTAGCGAGCCGTAAATCAAATGGTGAATTCATTAAATCAATCAACAGAATTTCACCAGGATTAATTTCGAAAGAGAAATTTAACATTTCCTTGGCATTAATTATTTCCGCGGCCGGAAGTGCAATTGGCTTGCTATTTGGTGTCCTATTTGCCTGGCTGCTGTATCGACAAGTCAATTTTCAGTATTTGAACACACAATTATTCTTGTTGATTACATTTACTGCATTTCTTTTAATAATTGCAGGCTTAATCAAAAAGCAAGAATTGAAAGTTACAGCTGCTTTAGTTGCACTGCTTCCGTTGACGTATTTCTTGATTTTAAACAAATTGGATTTGTGGCTTAGCCTAATTCCGATTAGCGGCGCAATAACTTTTCTGCTTATAAATCAGTTAATAAATCAAAGATTTAGAAATCAGATAGCAAAAAACTTTTATTTAAGTAAAAGTAGTCAATTTATTACATTAGGAATTGTCTCTGCCCTCCTAATTTCAACACTATTTTCAGCAATCACATATTTAAGTTCACTTAATCGAAATGTTCTGGATTCAGCTACTTTTGAAAGTCCAATTGCTACTCGAATAACAATGAGCAGCGAATCTCAGCCAATGCAAAACAATAGTTTTGCGGATTACAAGAAGTACGCAAACGATGCCGAAGTATTTGGTGTTCGAAAACTTTCCACAACATATTTTTTGAATTCGGTAAACTCCTATCCGACACAGTTGGTGGGCGTGAATCCAGAGGTATGGAATTTTGGTCCTGATATTTCAGATCAAACCGGAATTAATTTGAAAACATCTTCCAAGTTGTTGCCAAAAACAGCTACAGACCTTGGTATTGACGTTCACAATGTAAAAGAACTTTCTGTGGAAGTATCTGGATTACACCCATTTACTACTTTGGGTATTTGGGTTTTAAACGACCGGCTTGAGTCTAAGCAAATTCAGCTACAGGTAAGTGGTGAAAAATTGACCACGCTACTTCCGGAAAATTCAACAAGTCTTCTGGGTTTTCAAATAACAGAAATGCCAGATTACAAAGATCGAAGAGACCATGCAGTTGGCGAAGGGAAAAATGCGTTACCGGCACCTAGTGGAAATTTAACTATCGCAAATCTGGAACTCGACGGTGCAGCTTTTAACTTTTCTCAAATTAGTGAAGTTGAGTATTCAGTAATTAATGGACCTATTTATATGTCTTTGGTTACTAAACCATCAGTAATACCAGCGATTATTGATGCAAAGACAAACGGTTTAAAACAAGATGACAAGACTCAACTGCGGGTAACAGGTGAGTCATATATCGAATTAGAAGTTGTAGGAGTATCCAACAACCTTCCAACTGTTCCAATG
>JBDKLQ010000085.1:0-7631 GCA_039795555.1 Actinomycetota bacterium | reverse complement strand
TTTGGACCTTGTGCACCATCAACACCATTTGTTCCGTTAACTCCTGGCGCACCTTGTGGACCTGCTGGTCCCGCTGGTCCGGCTGGACCTGCTGATCCATTTGCACCATCTGCACCTGCTGGTCCCGCTGGACCAGGTTCACCTTTTGGACCTTGTGGTCCAGCAGGTCCTGGAGTTGAAGTTGATGAAACTGCACCTGCCGCGCCAGCTTTTCCATCATTTCCATTTTTTCCATCTGAACCTTTTAATGAAACACCAAGTGGCCAAATTCCTTTTTTCTTTGGACCATAAAGGATTGCATTCTTAACATCGATATAAACATCGCCATTTTTACCAACTGTTGAAGTTGGTGGAACGGATCCGGTCAGCAATGTGTTTATTGCTGTTGTTGAAGCAACTAATGGGCCGGCTTTTTTCAAATTACCAGCAAAAGAATTTGGTGAAATGAGAATTAATGAAATGCTCAATAAAATTGAAATCGATACTTGGCGCTTCATCTCTACTCCTAAAAACCAGCCTTTGCCCCTCTAGTTTGATGTAGCGCCAAAGAGCGATAAATACTGAAATCCAGGTTCTTTTGTGACCCAACAGACGGGTTTACCCCGTGCCCAACTGAAAAACTCAAAGGTGTCTTTAAGGTAATTGACCTATCTTTACCAGCATCAAGCTGTTTCCTACAGCTAGTCGATGGCGAGGGGTTGTCGGCCAGAAGGTATTCGGAGGAATCGAATGCAAGCAACAAAGAAGATTGCTGTAATAACCATGACAGGTCTTGCACTCACGGTAGGTGCAGGAGTTGCGGGTAATGCAGCAACGAAAACAAATGTAAAGAAAACAGTTGTAAGAACCAGTATCACAAAACCTGCTGGATTTAATAAGGGTGGAATGATCGGTGGCCCACAAGCAACTCTGAACGCTGCGCTAAAAGCGTTAGTAGCAAAAGGAACCATCACTCAAGCACAGGCTGATGCAATTACTTCTGAGGTAAATGCAGCAGAGGCAGCGGAACATGCAGCTCGCGGAATTCAAAAGTCAGCTCATGACACTTTGATTTCATCAACCCTAGGAATTGATGCCGCAACTATTAAAAGCCGTTTAGCTGCAGGTGAAACACTTGCCGCTATTGCTGGCGACAAGAAAGATGCGTTAATCGCAGCTTTAGTTGCGCAAGAAAATTCTGAGATTGATGCAGCTGTAGCAGCTGGAAAATTAACTTCAGCGCAAGCGACAACCAAGAAAGCAAATGTCACTCAGCGTATAACCGACATGGTCAATAACACCCGCCCAAAAATGGGTAAAGGTGGCCACGGTGGTCGTGGTGGACATGGCCCAATGGGAAATGGAATGGCTGGAACAACTAACGGAATTCCAAGTCAATCAGGAACCACAACTTCAAACTAAACACCTCCCTAAGCGATATAGCCCGTCACCGACAAGTGGCGGGCTTTTTCGTGGCAATATGCGCTCATGCGAATTCATATTGGTGCCGATCACGCCGGCTTGGAATTAAAAGCCGAATTAATTAAACATTTGCAATCAAAAGGACATGAAGTAACAGATCACGGCCCATATGAATATGACGCACTTGATGATTACCCAGATTTTTGTATTCCGGCCGCCGAAGCAGTAGCCAAAGATTCAAATTCACTTGGAATAGTTATTGGTGGCTCCGGAAATGGCGAACAAATCGCAGCCAATAAAGTAAAAGGAATTCGAGCAGCTCTAGCCTGGAACATTACAACTGCAAAATTAGCGCGTGAGCATAACAATGCAAATGTGGTAGCTGTTGGTGGTCGGATGCATTCGATCGATGAATGCAAAGCAATAATCGATGCGTATTTGGCAGAACCATTTAGCAACGACGAGCGCCATATCCGCCGCATCAACAAAATTGCAGCTTACGAAAAATAGTTAACTTCGCACATAGCGAAAATCAGTTACTCGGTGATTTTTATCGATGCCCTGTCCCTCAAATCTAGTAACTGGGCGCCAATCTGGGCGTACGACTTCCCCACCTGAAAACTTTGCATTCTTTTCAAACTCGTTTTTAATCCATTCAGCGTACGGGACCCAATCAGTTGCAATATGTATAAATCCACCCGGTTTGATTTTTGGATAAAGCAAATCTAAAAACTCGCTGGTAATCAGTCGCCGTTTGTAATGACGTTTTTTCTGCCATGGATCGGGAAAGAAAATATGAACGCCCTCAAACTCCCGGTCTTGAAGCTGCTTAGTAATAACTTCGTAGACATCGCCGTGAATAATTCGAACATTGTCAGAACCATTTTCAACTAACTGCGACATCAGCTTGCCAACCCCAGGCTTATGAACTTCGACGGCTAAAAACGAAACATCGGGCATTGCTTTTGCAATCTTCGCTGTGGCCTCACCCATTCCAAAACCAATTTCCAAAATCCGCGACTTGGCATCGGGAAATAGCGCCGCCAAATTAAGTTCGCCATGATCTGGCAGACCAAATTTCTCCCAATATGCATTGAAGGCAGCTTCTTGATGCGCTGTGATGCGATTACCTCGTAATCGATAAGTCAAAATCCGCTCGCGTTGCATAAAGTAAGCCTTTCAGATTTGATGTCCCATATTCAAATTACCTAAAAGGAGTTTCTTGTGCCAGGAATAAACCTGACTAGCGCCGAAGCAGCCGAGCGTTCAAAGAATCTCAAAATCCATCATTATCAAGTTGATTTAGATGTAACTAAAGGCACCGAAACCTTTTACAGCAAATGCGTTGTTACCTTTAGCGCAACTCCTGGAAGTAAAACATTCATCGATGCGTGCGCTAAAAAAGTAATTAGCGCAAAACTAAATGGCAAAGATGTGGATGTTTCAAATTACGATGGCGAAACCATCTTTCTGACCGATTTGGCAGCGGAAAATGAATTAATCATTGAACTTGAAGCAATCTATTCAAAAACTGGCGAAGGACTCCACCGCTTCGTTGATCCAGCCGATAACGAGGTCTATCTATATAGCCAACACCAGGTAGCCGACACTCGCCGCACTTTTGCATCATTCGACCAACCTGATTTGAAAGCTACTTATTCATTTTCGGTAATTGCACCTAAACATTGGGAAGTCATTTCAAATGGACCAGTCGAATCGATTGCCGAGATAAATGGCTCAAAACTTTGGAAATACAAAAAGACCCAAAAGTTTTCTACCTATTTAACTTGCTTTGTTGCTGGGCCGTATCACAAAGTCGAAGATGTATATAAGGGCGAAAAGGAAGTACCGCTTGGAATCTACTGCCGTAAATCTTTAGCGACGCATTTAGATGCCGACGAAATTTTCAAGATAACAAAACAGGGATTTGCATTCTACGAAAAAGAGTTCGGTTTGGCTTATCCATTTGATAAATATGATCAATTAGCCGTGGCTGAATTTAATGCCGGAGCAATGGAAAACGTTGGCTGCGTAACCTTCGCCGAAGATTATTTTGTATTCCGAAGCAAAGTAACGGATAAAAATTACAACTGGCGAGCCAATGTGATTTTGCATGAAATGGCTCATATGTGGTTTGGCGATCTAGTAACCATGCAATGGTGGGATGACATTTGGCTAAATGAATCCTTTGCTGAATGGGCCTCTTATTACACAGCTGAAAAAGCAACAAGATTTAAAAATTCTTGGACAGTATTTAACTCTGAACGAAAAAATTGGGCCTATCGCCAAGATCAACTCTCTTCTACACACCCTATTGCCGTTGAAATGGACGATCTCGAAGCAGTTAAAAATAATTTTGACGGAATTACTTACGCTAAAGGCGCCTCAGTTCTGCAACAACTGGTCTGGCATGTCGGCAAAGAGAATTTCTTAGCTGGACTTCGCAAATACTTTTCCAAGCATGCCTGGGGAAATACCAAACTGCGTGACTTATTAGTTGAACTTGAGGAAACTAGCGGGCGCGACTTGACTCCGTGGGTTAAAACTTGGCTCCAGACGGCGGGTGTAAATACCTTCCAAACCAAAGTTGAATTAGCCGGCGAAAGCTACAAATCAATTTCAATTGTGCAAGAAGCGCCAAAAATTCCAGCTGGCTCAACCGAACTACGCCCGCACCGAATGGCGATTGGGTTATATGACTTATCCGGTTCAAAATTAATTCGACGTAAATCTATTGAATTAGATGTCGTAGGCAAGGAAACCAATGTCCGCGAACTGACTGGTGAAAAAATTGCCGATTTAATTTTGGTAAATGACCACGATTACAGCTACGGCAAAATTCGATTCGATGAAAAATCGTTAAATACCCTTTCAAACCACCTAGGGGATATCGAAGATCCATTAACTCGCGCACTTTGCTGGTCGGCAACTTGGGATATGCATCGCGATGGCGAATTGTCCGCAAGTAAATATGTTCCGATGGTTCTAAAAGCAATCGGGAAAGAGACTGATGTTGCTGTCGTTGCAATGACTTTAGGGCAACTAGAAACAGCTGTCGAAATTTATGCGGCTGATGCAAATCGAACCAAACTTCGGCAATTATTTTCCGATTCTCTTTGGGAGCTATTAAATAAGTCCGAACCGGGAAGCGATCTGCAACTTCAATTTGCCCGAAATTTTGCCAACGCGGCAATCGGAGAAGCGGTTGGAAAGATCCGCGAAATGTTAGATGGAAAATTAGCTGGGCTAATTATCGATGCTGATCTTCGTTGGCATTTCTTATGTAACTTAGTTGAAAAAGGCAATGCTACGGCTGCCGAAATTGATGCCGAAGCTAAAAACGACAATACTGCTAACGGTAAAAAATCCGAAGCCTTTGCTCGAGCTGCTTTTGCTGATAAATCAATCAAATCGGAAACTTTTAATTCAATAATGAATGATGATCTTTCGAATCACATTCTGCTTTCAAAGATTCGGGGATTAATGCGCCCAAATCAACGCGAACTTTACGAACCATTTGTAGATCAATATTTTGCAAATGTTCTAAATATCTGGGAAACCAAGAGTTACGAAACGGGGCGCGCTATTGGCCAATTACTATTTCCAACTTATCTAGTTAGTGATTCGACTTTGGCGAAAACAGATGATTGGTTGACTGGTATTGGGAAAGATGCACCTGGTGGTTTGAAGCGAATTATGAATGAAAATCGAGATTCTTTACTTCGGGCATTAAATGCGCAAAGAAGTGATGCCTAATCGATTTGATCGATTGGAGCTCTTCGTCCGCGCCGTTTTGCAGTTCCAGCCCAAGTTAAAACTGAAATCACGATAAACAAAACTGTCGGTGCCACGAAAAACCAAAGGGCAGTTTCAATTGCAGACAAGCCTTCTCCTGGAATCATTCCAGGTTCATATGTTGTTGCAGCAAATGCGATTGATTTAAGCATGTTCAAATCTTAAGCGGTGGCGACGCCGTACGGTTCCAAATATGGAATCCATTCGCGTTCGGCTCGTGTGGCTCCTAGCACACGCCAAGCAGCGCCAATTGGTTCACGCGGAAGCGAACGCAGTTTCCAACCCAACTCTTTCAAAATCTTGTCAGCCTTAACATGATTACAACGATGACATGCGCTAACTACGTTTTCCCAAGTATGTCCGCCGCCACGGCTTCGTGGGATTACGTGATCGATTGAAGTCGCCGGCGCCGAA
The DNA here is from genome assembly GCA_039795555.1 of Actinomycetota bacterium. Classification (GTDB taxonomy): domain Bacteria; phylum Actinomycetota; class Actinomycetes; order Nanopelagicales; family Nanopelagicaceae; genus ZLKRG08. Next base: position 2,021 of record JBDKLQ010000085.1, on the reverse strand, counting down.
CAATAAACACAGCGATGGTTGTCGCGAGCAAATATTGCGCGACGTGAAAGCGGTACTGCATGGCGATAGGGAATCTTCACAAATTTATTTAATTTAATTACGGCTGGCAATTCAATTTGGCCATTCGGAAAGCGCAAAATTGTTCCGGAACTTTCAACAGTTGTTGCTCTGGAATTCAAAACCAAAATGAGCGCGCGACGATCACTTACGACACCTAGTGGCTCGTATGTTGCGTTTAAGACCAGCGTCCGCGACATAACCGCTCCTTATCCTGCGCGTGGCTCGCACCGATTGGGTTATCTTGCCCGAGAGTTCTAAAAATTTCTCGTTATTTAGGTTAATTTCTGGTGAGCCTTAGAATTACCCTCGTGCAAACGCTCCAATTAGACGAAAAAACCCTGGCGCTATGGGATTGGTTTAACGGCGCCCCAATTCACATCGTCACCATTTTGATCACCGCGGTATTGGCGCAGTACCTTGGTTCAAAAGCGATTCAGCGCGCAGTAGGTCGATTAGCTAGCGCTGATTTAATTCCGGGGCCACGAAATATTGCTTTTCGTCAGGCGGAACGCGCACGGACTGTTGGTACCGTTTTATCAAGCACATTAAATGCGACAATCTGGATAGTTGCCTTATTCATGTTGCTCGGCGAACTTGGATTAAATCTTGGACCGCTAATTGCATCGGCCGGCGTAATTGGTGTGGCACTTGGCTTAGGCGCTCAGACCATTGTGCGCGATGTCTTATCTGGAATTTTGATGTTGATCGAAGATCAATTTGGCGTCGGCGACGAAGTTGAAGTTTTGGATGTAAATGGTCAAGTCGAAAAAGTCGGTTTACGAATCACTACTGTCCGAGAAAAAAATGGCACCCTTTGGTATTTAAGAAATGGCGAAATTCTAAAAGTTGGAAACAAGTCTCAATCTGGTTGATTAACCATTGAATTGGCAGCCATCAGAACATAGCTCTTCAATTCAATTCGTAAAACTTCATCCATTTTCATCTCATCAATCGCAGCATTCATATTTGTTAGCCAAGCATCGCGCGCTGCTTGATTTATGTGAAAAGCGCTATGGCGCATCCGTAATCGTGGATGCCCGCGTTGCTCGGAATAGGTGCTTGGCCCGCCCCAATATTGTTCCAAAAACAACTGCAATCTAAGCGCTGCTTCATGTAAATCATCTTTGGGATACATTGGCAGCAAAATTGGATCAATTGCCACTCGGCCATAAAAATGACTAACTAATTCTTCAAAAAATTCGCTACCGCCAACTTGCTCGTAAAAAGTGCTCATAGATTTCTAATTTGTTCCGCGTTCATCCCTTTAGCTATTCTAAGAACGACTAACGCCGCGACTAAACAGAGTGCACCGCTGATATAGAACGCCTGGGCATAATCACCTAACTTCACACGGATAACAGCGGCGCCAAATGCGGCAATTGATCCACCTACTTGATGAGCTGCGAATACCCAACCATAAACAACGGTGCCTTGATTTGGGCCAAGAATTGTGCGACAGAGCGCCAATGTTGGCGGCACAGTTGCTACCCAATCAAGGCCATAGAAAATAATGAAGATCAATGTGGTTGGGTGCACCGTCGAAAATAGAATTGATGGGAGCAAGAACAGCGAAAGGCCGCGCAGGAAATAATAGAAAAATAATAATTTCCTAGGATCGTAACGATCGGTTAACCAACCAGATGCAATCGTTCCAACTACATCAAAAATTCCAATAAGTACCATCAAGCTGGCAGCTAATACTTCGCCCATTCCATGATCATGTGCGGCCGGAATGAAATGGTTTCCGATTAATCCACTTGTTGAAAGACCGCACACCCAGAACGAAAAGATCAGAAACCAGAAATCTTTTTTATGACTACCGTCCCGAAGCGCATTAATTGCTCGCTTTGCTGCGCCGCCAGTTACCTCAGGTGGTTCAACCCAATCTGCCGGTGCGCCATATGGTTTGATTCCGATTGCACTTGGTTTCTCTTTCAAAAAAAGCGCAATTACCGGGACCA
>JBDKLQ010000084.1:0-7750 GCA_039795555.1 Actinomycetota bacterium | reverse complement strand
ACCCGTGTTTTTCCAGAACCGGCTCCCGCAACTACTAATAACGGTGTCTCACTATGACTAACCGCTTGCATTTGCTGCGGATTTAAGCCAGCTAGTAGCGGATCTACTTCATTCATAACTGGTGAAGTCTATTGGCGAGGGGTGAGAGAATTGCGCTCTATGCAACCACTTCCAGATTCCGAGATTGAACGCGTATTAGTTGTAAATGCGCATCCTGATGATTCTGATTTTGGCGCCAGCGGCACGATTGCTAGTTGGGTTAAAAAGGGAATTAAAGTTTCTTACGTCATGTGTACAAATGGTGATCAAGGCGGCGAATCTTCCGGAATTGCCCAAAATGAAATGGCAAAGACTCGCCAAAAAGAACAACGAGATGCTGGCGCGGTAATTGGCGTAACCGATATAACTTTTTTGAATTACCGTGATGGGCATTTAGAACCCACGATTGCGCTTCGCAAAGATTTAGTCCGTCAAATTCGAATTCATCGCCCAGATCGCATGGTTATTCAAAGTCCAGAACGAAATTGGGAGCGAATTCACGCAAGCCACCCAGATCACTTAGCTTCAGGTGAAGCAGCAATCCAAGCGGTATATCCAGATGCCAGAAATCCATTTGCCTTTCCGGATTTATTGAAGGAAGAAAAATTGGAACCATGGAAAGTACGCGAAGTTTGGGTAATTGGCCATGCTGAACCAGATTATTGGGTTGATATAACGGAACTTTTCCCGTTAAAAATGAAAGCAATTTTCGCTCATGTTTCTCAAACTGCTCACAACGAGGAGCTTGAAAATACCGTTAAATCATGGGGCGAACGAAATGCCGCTGCAGCAGGTATGGCAACCGGTTCACTTGCGGAAGCATTTAAAATTGTAAATACAGATTAAAAATTATTTAGCTCGTATTTTGTAAATCTGTACTGGCTGAACTGGATAACCATCTGGTGCGTAATAATTCTTTCCATCACTTTGCGGTTTATAAGCTTTCTGCGCCGCAATGGCTTCTACAACATCTAAACCTTTTGTGATTTTTCCCCAGATTGTGTACTTCGGAGGTAATTGGGTGTCTTGATAAACCAAAAAGAATTGGCTGCCATTTGTATTTGGACCTGAATTGGCCATTGCAACGGTTCCTTTTGGATAATTTGCTGGTTCATCCTTGAGCGGTAAATTTTCATCCTTAAATTTAAAATTCGGACCACCACCACCAGTAGCAGTTGGATCGCCACATTGAAGAACATATAAACCTTGAGTTGTTAAGCGGTGACAGAAGGAATCATCATAAAACTTTGAATTTGCAATGAAAGCAAGATCTGAAATTGTTTCTGGTGCTTTTTTACCAACGGTTTTAATGACAATCTCGCCGCAATTTGTTGAAATGGTAAAAGTTGATGCCAACTTCTTGGCAATAGTTTTTGGTTTCTTTAACTTAAGCGGCTCGTGAACTTTGGCAGTTGGTTCTTTGCAATTTAAAGTTGGCGCCGCCTCAGCTGGTGCGACAAATAAACTCATAAAGAAAAGAACAACCATTACTTTTTTCACGCTTACTCCCATTCAATCGTTCCCGGTGGTTTACTTGTTAAATCTAAAGTAACTCGGTTAATTTCGCGAACTTCATTAGTAATTCGGGTAGAAATCTTTTCTAGAACTTCGTATGGCAAGCGCGACCAATCTGCGGTCATGGCATCTTCGCTTGAAACTGGTCGGAGCACAATTGGATGACCATAAGTTCTACCATCACCTTGAACGCCAACACTTCGAACCTCAGCCAACAAAATAACCGGACATTGCCAAATTTCTCGATCTAAACCAGCTTGGTGTAATTCTTGCCGCACTATTAAATCGGCACGACGCAAAATATCTAGTCGCTCGGCCGTTACTTCGCCAACGATTCGAATTCCTAGTCCCGGACCTGGAAATGGTTGGCGCCAAACAATTTCTTCAGGTAATCCCAATTGCAAGCCAACCTGGCGAACTTCATCTTTAAATAGATCTCGAAGTGGCTCGATTAATTTAAATTTCAAATCATCTGGCAGGCCACCAACATTGTGGTGCGATTTGATATTTGCGGCTCCATCGCCGCCGCCAGATTCAACCACGTCAGGATAAAGCGTTCCTTGAACCAAATATTCAACTTCACCTTGGCTTGCTATTTCTCGTGCTGCAGCTTCAAAGGTGCGAATAAATTCGCGACCAATAATCTTTCGCTTCGCTTCTGGATCAGTAATACCCGAAAGGGCTGTTAAGAATTGGTTTTTAGCATCGACAACTTTAAGTTCAACGCCAGTTGCTGCGACGAAATCTTTCTCAACTTGCTCGGCTTCACCACTACGTAGCAATCCATGGTCCACAAACACGCAAGTTAATTGACTACCAACCGCGCGCTGAACAATTGCAGCCGCAACTGCAGAATCTACTCCGCCGGAAAGTCCACAGATCACCCGCTTGGTACCAACACTTTCTTTAACCTTTGAGATTTCAAATTCCGCAATATTTCTTGTTGTCCAAGTTGGCTGACACTTTGCCACATCAATTAGCCAATTTTTTAAAATAGTTTGGCCGTACTCGCTATGAACCACTTCGGGGTGGAATTGAACGCCAGCAATTTTTCCATCTAAACTTTCATAAGCGGCAATTGGGCAATCGGTTGAACTAGCAGTAACCGTAAAACCGGCTGGCGCTTGTGTAACCGAATCACCATGGCTCATCCAAATTTGTTGAACTCCAGGTGTGTTATTAAATATTTTCGGTGAATTTGAAATCAAAATTTGAGTTCGGCCAAATTCTGATTTGCCGGTTTTAGTTACAACGCCGCCAAGTGCCGCGGTCATTGCTTGAAATCCGTAACAGATTCCGAAAACTGGAATTCCAAGTTTTAGAATCTCAGGATCCAACGATGGCGCCCGTTCAACATAAACACTGGCTGGTCCACCCGATAAAATAATTGCTTCCGGATCTTTTGCTTTAACTGTTTCTGCCAAGATTGAATTGGGTACTATCTCTGAAAAAACATTTGCTTCGCGAACTCTACGAGCAATCAATTGCGCATATTGCGCACCAAAATCGACAACTAGAACGCCTTTAGGCACGATGAATTAATACCTCAACGCGCTGGAATTCCTTGATGTTTGAATAACCGCAAGTAGCCATTGCGCGACGAAGTGCGCCAAACAAATTCATTGAGCCATCAGATGAATGTGATGGGCCAAGCAAAATCTCTTCCAGCGAACCAACCGTGCCAACTTCAACTCGTTCTCCGCGCGGTAATTCATTGTGGTGCGCTTCGCTTCCCCAGTGCCAACCAAGACCAGGAGCCTGTGATGCTTTGGCTAACGGTGAACCCATCATCACTGCATCGGCACCACACGCAAGTGCTTTTGCAATATCACCGCTTTTGCCAACCGATCCATCAGCAATTACATGAACATAGCGTCCGCCAGATTCATCTAAATATTCGCGGCGAGCAGCCGCTACTTCAGCAACGGCTGATGCCATTGGTACTGCGACGCCCAAAACTTTACGTGTCGTGTGCGCTGCGCCGCCGCCAAAACCAACTAAAACTCCGGCAGCGCCAGCGCGCATTAAGTGCAGCGCAGCAGTGGCGTTGGCACAGCCACCAACAATTACTGGAACATCTAATTCATAAATAAATTTCTTCAAATTCAGCGGTTCGACATTTGTCGCCACATGTTCGGCTGAAACAGTTGTGCCTCGAATTACAAATATATCAACTCCGGCATCTACTACAGTCTTGTGAAAATGCGCAGTGCGCTGCGGAGAAAGTGATGCCGCTACGGTTACACCAGCATCGCGAACTTGTTTAATTCGCTCTTTAATTAAATCTTCGCGGATTGGTGCAGCGTAAATTTCTTGCATTCGTCGAGTTACATTTTTCTCTGGCATCGATGCGATTTCGCCAAGTGGAATACTTGGATCTTCATATCGAGTCCAAAGACCTTCTAAATTCAATACCGCTAACCCACCCAATCGGCCAATTTCAATCGCAGTCTCTGGCGAAACCACCGAATCCATCGGGGCGGCCATCATTGGCAAATCAAATTTATAAGCATCAATTTGCCAGTCAGTATTTACTTCTTGTGGATCACGTGTACGACGACTTGGCACAATTGCAATGTCATCAAATGAGTAAGCAACGCGGGCTCGTTTACCTGGAGCGATCTCAATTTCAGACATCTATTTCTCACTTACCTTTCGGTGAATTTGGGTAGTTCGGTGCATCCGCAACATGAGAAACATCGTGTGGGTGGCTCTCTTGTAACCCAGCTGCGGTAATTTGGATTAAACGACCTTCGGTGCGCAAAGTTTCAATATCTGGCGCACCGGCATAACCCATACCAGATCGCAAACCACCAACTAATTGATGAATTACAGATGTAACTGGGCCGCGGTATTTAATTTTTCCTTCGATACCTTCTGGTACCAATTTATCTTCAGATAATACGTCGTCTTGCATATAGCGATCTTTCGAATATGACTTCTGTTCGCCACGTGACTGCATGGCACCGAGTGAACCCATTCCACGGTAGCGTTTAAATTTTTCACCAACAATTTCAACTAATTCACTTGGTGACTCATCACAACCGGCAAAAAGCGAACCAAGCATCACTGAACTTGCGCCCGCAACAATCGCCTTAACGATGTCACCAGAATACTGAAGTCCACCATCAGCAATTAACGGAATTCCAGCTTTGCTACAAGCTTTATAAGCTTCCATGATTGCTGTAATTTGCGGAACTCCAACGCCAGCAACTACGCGAGTAGTGCAGATGGAACCTGGGCCGACACCAACTTTTACCGCATCGGCTCCGGCATTAATTAACGCTTGGGCGCCCGCACGTGTTGCGATATTTCCCCCAATTATTTGAACTTCAGAAAATTTCTTAATTTTTTCAATTGCATCTAATACGCCGCGGTGATGCCCATGAGCGGTATCAACTACAACAACATCAACTCCAGCTTCGATTAAAGCTTGAGCTCGCTTAAATCCATCTTCACCAACACCAACTGCGGCTCCAGTTAATCCAACAGCTTTAACTTTTTTGGCATGTGCTACTTGATCTTCAATTGAAAGGTTTCGGTGCAAAATACCGATGCCACCCGCTTTCGCCATAGCGATTGCCATCTCTGATTCAGTAACAGTATCCATCGCCGATGAAACCAATGGAATTTGTAATTGAATTTTACGAGTAAGCCAAGTCTTAGTATCAACTTCACTTGGAATTACATCTGATGAATCTGGTAGCAACAACACATCATCATAAGTCAGGCCGAGGATTGCGACCTTATCTGTATCGCTCATCCCCGGCCTTTCTAATTATGACTGATATTAATTTTTTGTTCTTTAGTGAGTATGTCCACCTGGGCCATGTTTGTGACCATGTCCACCTGCATCTTCAACTTCGTTTTCAGGCTTTTCAAATACCACAGCTTCAGTTGTAATAAACATAGCTGCAATAGATGCTGCATTTGCAAGAGCCGAACGGGTCACTTTAACTGGATCGATTACGCCTTCTTTGACTAAATCGCCGTAAACGTCAGTAGCTGCGTTGAAACCTTCGTTCGCTTTCATCGCGCGAACTTTTGCCACAACTACATAACCTTCGCTGCCAGCATTCTCGGCAATCCAGCGAAGTGGTTCATCGCATGCTTTACGAACTAACCGAACGCCAACTGCTTTATCACCGGTAAATGAAAGATCGCCTTCGAGTGAATCGGCGGCATGAACCAATGCTGCACCGCCGCCCACAACAATTCCTTCTTCAACTGCAGCACGAGTTGCTGAGATCGCGTCTTCTAACCGATGCTTCTTCTCTTTCAACTCAACTTCAGTATGGGCGCCAACTTTAATTACACAAACTCCGCCGGCTAGTTTTGCGACGCGTTCTTGTAATTTAGTGCGATCCCAATCAGAATCAGTTTTTTCAATCTCTTTGCGAATTTCACTTACGCGGTCGGCCACAAGTTTCTTGTCGCCTCCGCCTTCCACGATTGTCGTGTCATCTTTTGTGATCACCACGCGGCGGGCTTTGCCAAGAACCTCTAGACCAACTTGGTCTAGCTTCATTCCTAGATCAGGTGAAACCACTTGACCACCAGTAAGAATCGCTATGTCTTCTAACATCGCTTTGCGCCGATCGCCAAAACCAGGTGCTTTAACTGCTGCCGAAGTGAAAACTCCGCGCATTTTATTAACAACCAAAGTTGAAAGCGCTTCACCTTCAATGTCCTCGGCAATAATTAAAAGTGGCTTATTTGTCTGTGCTACTTTTTCCAAAATTGGCAGCAATTCTGCAAGGGCAGAAACTTTTCCAGAAGAAATCAGAATATTTGCATCTTCTAGGACTGCTTCCATCCGATCGGTATCAGTTACGAAATATGGCGAAATGAAACCTTTATCGAATTGCATACCTTCAGTGAATTCAAGTTCGACACCAGTTGTTGAAGATTCTTCAACTGTAATCACGCCATCTTTGCCAACTTTGTCCATCGCTTCGGCAATCAGATCACCAATTTGTGAATCCTGTGCCGAAATAGTGGCTACGTTTGCAATTTGATTCTTATCGTTAACCGGAGTTGCAACTTTATGCAACGCATCTGAAACTGCTTTTACCGCAACTTCGATTCCAGCCTTTAATTCCATTGGTTGTGCACCGGCAGCTAAGTTGCGTAATCCTTCACGGACCATCGCCTGCGCCAAAACAGTAGCAGTAGTTGTTCCGTCACCAGCAACATCGTTAGTCTTAGTTGCAACTTCTTTAACGAGTTGCGCACCCATGTTTTCAACTGGATCTGGTAACTCAATTTCTTTCGCAATTGTTACGCCATCATTTGTAATGGTTGGCGCACCAAAAGATTTCGAGATTACTACGTTCCGACCTTTTGGTCCGAGCGTTACCTTTACTGTATCTGCCAAAATATTGACGCCGCGCTCCATAGAGCGACGTGCGTGTTCATCAAATTCAAGTTGCTTATTAGCCATTGATTACTTCTCGATTACAGCAAGGATGTCGCGGGCAGATAGAACTAAGTACTCTTCATTGTTGTACTTAACTTCAGTTCCGCCGTATTTACTATAAAGAACAACGTCACCAACTTTTACATCCATTGGTACTCGAACGCCATCATCGAAGCGACCTGGACCAATTGCAACAACGGTTCCTTCTTGTGGCTTCTCTTTTGCAGTATCTGGGATTACCAAACCTGAAGCAGTTGTCTGCTCAGCAGCGCTTGGCTTAACAACAATACGATCTTCTAACGGCTTAATGGCAACGGCCATCTTTTGCTCCTTTTGACTCTTCTAAGCTATGTGTAACTTGAGAATTTCATCTTTGGTCCGCAGGCAATTTGCGGCCTAGATTGATAACGCGAATCTTATTTTCGCTATTCCCAGAGGGTCAAACTGAGGCGGTTGGATCAACGCTCAAGGGGCTAGCTGGAGTGCCTGATGCCACTAATAGCGAGCCCATGCTCGCAACCATCGCACCATTATCAGTGCAGAGCGCTGGAGTTGGGATTCGTAAATTAATTCCCGCTTTTTTGGCACGCTCAAATGCAACTTCACGAAGCCTTGAATTTGCGGCAACGCCTCCTGCAATTAGCAAGGATTCAATTCCAGAATCAACACAGGCTTTAATTGATTTCATCAATAAGACATCAACAACGGCTTCTTGGAAGGAAGCTGCGACATCTGCTTTTATTGCATTAGGCGTATTCTCAAGATATCTAGCAACAG
>JBDKLQ010000083.1:0-7227 GCA_039795555.1 Actinomycetota bacterium | reverse complement strand
CTAATTCGCTAGCTAATTTTTTCGCAGTTTCAATCATCATCTTGGCGTAATCGCTGCCAACCGCCAGCCAATCTTGCAAGGTAATTCCAAGCGCTGCCGTTTTCGCGGCGTCAAAGTTTGCTGTTAAACCTGGATACGCAATCGCATCTAATTTTTCGGCCAGCGCAGCATCGTTGGTAACAATCAAGCCACCGGCTGGACCACCTAATGATTTATAAGTACTAAAGGTCATTAAATGTGCGCCTTCAGCCAATGGTTGTGGCCACGCTTTGCCCGCGATCAAACCGCATTGGTGAGCAGCATCAAAAAGCAAATAAGCACCGACCGAATCGGCGATTTTTCTAATTTCTTTAACTGGATGTGGAAAAAGGTTTAGCGATCCACCAATTGTGATCAGCTTTGGCTTTACTTCCTGTGCTAATTTTTCCAACGCAACTAAATTAACGGTGTAATTATCGGGATCAATTGGCGCCGAAATAGTTTCTAATCCATATAGTCCGGCTGCTCCAGCTTTGTGATGAGTTACGTGGCCACCAATAGTTGGCGGTGGCGCAATTATTTTGTCGCCTGGTTTGCAGGTCGCCATAAAGGCATAAAGATTTGCCAGCGCACCGGATGCCACCCGAAATTCCGAAAACTTTGAGCCAAATAATTCACAAGCTAAATCACCTGTAATAACTTCAATTTGTTCGATCGCATCTAAACCAACTTCGTACTTATCTCCTGGGTGGCCAAGCGATGCGCGCGAACCCATTCCGGAAGATAAAATTTTCTCGGCTCGTGGATTTAAAATATTGGTTGCTGGATTTAAATTAATGCCCTTTACTTCATGAAGCTCGTGGCTCTCAACTGCTAATTCTTCGATCCGCTTTTGAATCTGGGATGGAGATAATTCTTTAGTTGCCGCTTGGACTTCGGCAACTCTTTTTTTAGCCGGTTCTGATAACCAATTGCGATTTTCTTGCATTATTCGAACCTCTGATCGTCTTTGTTTACTAATCCCAACTCTTCCATTAATTTGCGCTGGCGACTAGACAGCGGGTCTTTGATTTTCTTCACTTTCTTTTCAGGCGAAGTGGCTTCTTCGTTTTTTGATTTCTTTGCTGATTTAGCGCCAGGTTTTAGCCCAAGTTCTTCTCGTAATTTTTCTTGCGCAGGTGTAAATAAACCTTGACCCGCCAGCTTCTTTTCATATTTAGCTTTGATCTGCGCAGCCCGCTCTTGCGGAGTTAATTTCTTTCGCCCGAAAAACTGCATGTTCATAAGTCTGCCACAATTGCGACATGCGCACCGCTTTAGTTGTTCTGGCTGCCGGTTCGGGCAGCCGCTTTGGCGACGCAGTTAATAAAGTTTGGTTACCACTCAGCGGTCGGCGGATTATTTCTCGGTCATTATTAAATGCAGCAAAAAGCTTTAAAGAGTGTCGGTTGGTTTTAGTAATTGACCCCAAAGATGAAGCACTTGCCCAAGAAGTAATCGCGCGCGAAGTTCCAAAGCTTGATATTGAAATTGTTTATGGTGGTTTAACTCGACATGGATCTGAATTTAATGCGCTTCAACATTTATCCCCGGCGATTAAAAAAGGTGAAATCGATGTGGTCTTGATTCACGATGGCGCCCGACCATTGGCAACTCCGGCGTTATTTGAAACGATTGCGACAACTGCAAATAAACATGGCGGCGCAATTCCGACAGTTAAAGTTTCAAGTTTCGAACTAGATCAACACCAAAGTGAGAGCGTCGTTAGAGTTCAAACACCACAGGGTTATCAGGCTCAGCCACTACTTGAAGCCTATGAACTTGCTGAGCGCGACGGATTTACTGGTACCGATACCGGAGCCTGTATGGAGAAATATTTTCCAAATATGAAAACAATTGCTATCCCAGCCTACCCAAGTAATGTGAAAATTACCTATCCGCAGGATTTAGTAATTGCCGAACACGTTCTACAGAAACGGGGGTATCGCGATTAAAGCCGAACTGCACTGCGCACATTGCAACGCCGATACCGTCCATGAATTGGTTTATGTTGGGCGGTTACTGGCTTCATCTACGTGCACCGTTTGTAAAACTCAAGTGCGCCACGAATCCGATGATCTCCGAATTGAATACATCAAAGACCTAGAAAATCGAATTAAAACTAAGCCATTTAGATTATGGCGCAGGTTTTGGCGATCACCAACGGATACCGTAAAAACTTTTCCAAGTAAATCTTTAAACCAGCCGAAAAAATTCTGGGCCGAAATTAAAAATTTATTTACCCGCTAGCGCGAAATTCGTTGCTGCCAAACTAAAAACGATTCAGCCAAGGCAATTTCGTCACTGGAATTAATCCGCAGCGATTCTGGGTCCGCCTCAACTTCAATTGTATTGTCATAATTTTTTAGCGGTAAAAACCAATTAGATTGCGTTCCCGTTAAATCAATCGCACTTTTTCGAATAATTTCTGGCGTCGAAATCCGGCGAACTTTTGTGCGATCAATCGTTTGGGTGAGCTCACTTGAACTATTAACTACTTTTAAAGTTTCGGTAAATGTCGTTGCGGGGCGCGCCGCATCGTAATTTCCAGCCAGCGCCGAAATCACCCGTTGAAATTGAGTGACATGGGTTAACGGGCGCTGGGCATCATGAATTGCCACTAAATCAAAATCTGTTGAATTAAATAATGCGGTAGCAAATTCAGTTGGGTTTGTCGGATCGCATTCAATAATCTCGCCACTAAATTGTGCTGCAACTTTTGCTAAAAAATCTTTTTTTACGGCTACCGAAACAGATGCTTGTAAGCCAGATTTGGTGGCAAATTCTGTTGCGGATTGAATTGAAGTTGTAAGTAAATCGGCGCCATTTAAGGCTTCGAAGGCGATCGGTGAAGCGACCGCCACTACAACTTTGAGTTTAGGAGGCAAGAACCTCATCTAGCATCGTCGCAGCTTTATCTTCATCGGTGCGTTCTGCTAGCGCTAATTCAGAGACCAAAATTTGCTTTGCCTTTGCCAACATCCGCTTCTCGCCTGCAGATAGACCACGGTCTAAATCGCGGCGATATAAATCTCGAACCACTTCGGCAACTTTGATGACATCGCCAGAAGCTAGTTTTTCTAAATTTGCTTTGTAACGGCGAGACCAGTTAGTTGGCTCTTCGGTGTATGGCTGGCGCAATACGTTAAATACGCGATCTAAGCCGGCGGAATCAACCACATCGCGAACTCCGACTAAATCAACGTTATCGGCTGGTACTCGAACGGTTAAATCGCCCTGTGCGACTTTCAATACTAGGTAGGTCTTCTCTTCACCCTTAATAATGCGGGTTTCGATTGCTTCGATTAATGCTGCTCCGTGATGAGGATAAACAACTGTTTCGCCGACCTTAAATGACATTGAAAGCCTTTCTAGGGGAAGCAGAATTATAGCAGTCATTCCGACATCAGTCACCTCGAGATTTCTCGCCTTAATAACGCCAGTTACTTGAACATAATTTGGTTATTAGCACTTAATTTCACTTGATAAAATGCGCCATATGTTTTCAATGACTAAACGCTCATTGTTAGTTATTTCTACAATTGCAATCGCAACATCATTAACTTCTTGTGGCGGAGCCGGCAATAACGCTCCGACGCGTTTAATCAGCAAAGTTACTGATGGTTCCGAATATAAATTTAACAATGATGGAAACTTGGTCTACGTCCGTAATTTATTGGTGGTTACCCAAGACAATGGCGATGCCACTTTAGTTGGCACAATTGTTAATCAAAAAAACACCGACGATGCGCTGTTAGTTGTTTCGGTCGATGGCGTAAATATGACTTTAGCTGAAAAAAATTACCCAGTTCTACACAACAAACCAGTTATTTTCGGCGGCGAATCCAGTAACGCGAGCGCTGTAATCAAAGGTGCAAATTTAGAAGCTGGAAAGCACGTTCAAGTTAAGTTGTTCCTAGGAATTTCCGGTACGGCAACTATCGAAACGCTAGTTGTAAATCGCGAAAATCCTTACGCTAAATAATTACTTTTTACCCTGATTTGCTACCGCTGTAATTGCTTCAGCAGCTGCCGCGGGATCTAAATATTCGCCACCTTTTTTGATTGGCGCTAAATCTGGAGTTAGTTCGTAAAGTAACGGGATGCCAGTTGGGATATTTAGCCCCGCGATATCGGCATCAGAAATACCGTCAAGGTGTTTTACCAACGCGCGCAGTGAATTACCGTGTGCGGTCACCAAAACTTTTTTGCCTGATTTTAAATCCGGCACGATTGACTCTTGCCAGTACGGCAACATTCGCGCCACAACATCTTTCAAGCACTCGGTACGCGGCACATTCGAACCTAATTCGGCATAACGCGGATCATTGGATTGGCTAAATTCATCATTTACATCAATTGGTGGTGGTGGTACATCAAAGGAACGACGCCATAATTGAAATTGCTCTTCGCCATATGCGGCCAAAGTTTGCGCTTTATCTTTACCTTGTAACGCTCCGTAATGGCGTTCGTTTAATCGCCAGGAGCGGCGTACTGGGATCCAATGGCGATCGCAGACATCAAGTGCCAATTGCGAAGTTTGGATCGCGCGGCGTAGCAGTGAAGTGTGTAAAACATCGGGCAATAAATTACGTTCGGCCAATAATTGACCGCCCCGCTTTGCTTCGGCTTCGCCTTTGGCTGATAAGCGAACATCGACCCAACCAGTAAATAAATTCTTTGCATTCCATTCGCTTTCGCCATGGCGTAACAAAATTAAAGTTAAGTTCGAATTGGTCATGCGTGGAGCCTATCGGCCTTTCCTTCATCAATTATTCGATCGTAAACATCTAAAGTGCCCCGAGCCGTTGCATCCCAACCAAAGTGCGATGCATGTTCGACGGCACCCATTGATAACAACAATCTACGTTGCGGTTCCATCAATAACCGTGCAACAACTGATGACCATGCTTTTGGATCGTGGCCATCAACTAAAACTCCGGAAATACCATCAGCAACTGCGGTGCGAAGTCCACCAACAGCGCTGGCTACAACTGGTGTGCCACAAGCTTGAGCCTCAAGTGCCACTAAACCAAAACTTTCAGAATAACTTGGGACACAAACTAAATCACTGGAACGATATAAATCGGGCAAATTTTCGCGGGAAACAGGTTCGTTAAATTCAATTACATCAGTTAATTTAAGCCAAGAAGCTAAATCCTTTAACCGGACTACTTCATCGCTTTTCACACCCGATGCGCCGCCAATAATTTGCACCAACAAATTCTTTCGAAGCATTGGGTTATGAGTCACCAATTCAGCAATTGCCCGAATCAACACTTCTGGACCTTTATGCGGCTGAATGCGGCCGACAAAAGTTATTACTTGTTTTTCGGTGCTGATTTTCATTCGCTTCCGGGCGCCTTCGCGATCAGGTGTGAAATTATTTAAATCTACGCCCGGTGCTACAACTCGTACCCGATCTGGGCAGGCGTCATAAAGTGAAACTAACGAGGCTGCTTCGGCATCAGTATTTGCAATTAAACCTTGGGCAAATTCGACAATCTGTGATTCACCTTGAACTCGAATCATCGGTTCGGGATTTTCACCTTCGGCTAAAGCTAAGTTTTTTACCCGCGCCATAGTGTGCATGGTGTGCACCAACGGAATCTTAAATTCCTTTGCAGCTGGCATCGAAACTTTGCCGCTGATCCAATAATGCGAATGAATTAAGTCGTACTTTTCTTCGCGTAGCAATTGGCTCAGCTGCTTTGATATTTCCGGAATTAAATAAGGAATCTCTTCTTTTTTAGTGGTGACCGGAATATCTAAATTGCAGATTCGAACTCCTGGTGAATATTCCACCCATAGCGGATAATTATCAGAAAGTTTACGGGTGAAAATATCTACTTTGATTCCACTTTCGGCGATGCGCTTTGCGCTTTCCGCTACATAAATATTCATACCGCCGGCATCGCCAATTCCTGGTTGCTCAAGTGGCGAAGTATGCACCATAACCACGGCAATGCGGGAAGTCATAGTCGAAGTTTAACTTGTCGCCAAGACAGATTTATATAGTTTTTTATGTCGTTCAACCATTTTAGCGGTAGAAAATTCACTCGCGGCAAATCTTTTAGCGTTTGTCCCGTAGGCAGTTATCAGAATCGGGTCATCAATAAATTTATTAATTGCACCTGCAATTTCATTTACATCATTGCTAGTTACTAATCCTGTTTTTCCATTAATTACTACTTCCGAAACTGATCCAACATTAGTTGAAATTACAGGAACTCCTGCAAGTGCAGCCTCAATCAGTGCCACTGGAATTCCCTCACTATCACTAGTTGCCACTAACACATTAATGGCTGACATAAATTCTGATGAATTTACCCAACCTAAAACCTTCACATTTGGTGGTGCTTCTCTCTTAATTTCTTCAAATAATTGTCCTTCGCCACCTAATGCAAATGCGACTTTTGGAAACTTCTTCGTAACCTCTACAAATCTCAATGGTCCTTTGACCGGAATTAATCGTCCCAAATAGCCAAAAATTAATTCAGACTTACTTAACCCAAGTTTCTCTCTAGCCTCATTCTGGTTAATCTTTTTTAAAGCAGTGATTCCAGGTGGGATATTTACATAATTTTCAATTTTTCCGATTCCAGTAGAAGCAAGATCTTGGGCAACTAATTTGCCGACTGCAACCAATTTATCTGATTTTTTCGCCAGATTTTTTTCAACAAGTTTCAAAACAATTCCTTTAATTCCACTAAATTCAGGATTAGTTAATTGATGTCCGTGAAAAGTGTGAACGTATTTGACTTTTTTACCCGCAGCTTGATTAATGCGTTTTTGTGGGAATCTTGCAATAAATCCTGCTTTAAAAGTATGGCTATGAATAATGTCAGGCCTAAATTCATTAACAATTTCAATCAACTCATTAATGGCTTTTGCGTCATTGAGTGGTGAAATTTTTCGTCCCAAAGTTTTAATTCTCTTGATTTTGGTGAGCTCATGGACAATCGGATCTTCAATTTCGCCATCTTGTACATATCCAGTTACCACAAGTGTTTCAACACCATCAGAATTTAACGCATTTGCTAATTGGCCAAGATATCTTGCGGTGCCTCCTAAATTCATACGGGCCATAAGATGTAAAACTCGCATTAGCCAACCCTACTTTGCATATCTGATACCAACTGATTCGTCTGGCAGTTCAACGCCCAGTTGCCGCCAGGCGCCTTGCAAGATCACACCGAAATCTCGATT
>JBDKLQ010000082.1:0-6249 GCA_039795555.1 Actinomycetota bacterium | reverse complement strand
ATCCACACGCAATGGAAGGAACTGGATTTTTAGGTCAAGCTGCCGAAAACGTTTTTCATTTAGAAGGCGATGATTTTTATCTAGTTGGCACAAGTGAAGTTCCGCTTGCGGCGTATCACATGGACGAAGTATTAGATTCAGCGAAATTGCCGATGCGGTATGCCGGTTATTCATCTTGTTTTCGCCGCGAGGCTGGAAGTTACGGAAAAGATACCCGCGGAATTATTCGCGTACATCAATTTGAGAAAGTCGAAATGTTTTCTTTCTGCGCTCCAGAAGATGCAGCCGAAGAACACAAACGTTTGTTGCAATGGGAGAAAAATTTCCTAAATGCAATGGAGATTCCATATCGAGTAATTGATGTAGCTTCAGGTGATCTGGGTTCTTCAGCTGTTCGTAAATTTGATTGTGAAGCGTGGGTGCCAACTCAAGATGCATATCGCGAAGTCACTAGCACTTCTAATTGCACCGAATTCCAAGCTCGAAGATTAAATATTCGCATCAAAGGTGAAAGTGGAACTAAGCCAGTTGCGACGCTAAACGGCACTTTGGTCGCAATCCCACGAATGATTGTGGCGATTTTAGAGAATCATCAAAACGCAGATGGCACAGTAAATGTTCCAGCAGCGCTACAACCTTATTTAGGTATGAAACGGTTTGAATTGGTGTGACCTACCGACCGAAATTAATAGCAACCGATTTAGATGGCACTATTGTTCAACATTCAGGTGTAATTACTGATCGAACAAAAGCCGCATTTGATGCCGCAAATAATTTAGGAATCGAAATCTTTTTTGTAACTGGTCGACCGCCGCGCTGGATGCCGGAGATTAAAGCTACTTTCGATTACGGGAAAGCTATCTGCGGCAACGGCGCGATGTTATGGGATTTACACGAAGAAAAAGTTTTAGAAGATTGGTTAATACCGGTTGAGGCACAATTGCAAACTGTTGATCGGTTGCGAAGTTCAATTCCAGAAGCAACTTTTGCGGTCGAAAGCCATGGATATTTCCATCGCGAGACTAAATATTTAGCGCGCTGGGATGCTGGCTTAGATTTACACGGCGTTGCTGATATCGCAGAAATTATGAAAGAACCGGCGCTTAAATTATTAGTGCGATCTGCCGATCAATCACTTTCGTCAGATGAAATGTTGGAAATAGCGCAACGCGATTTAGCTGAATTAGTAACAGTTACCCATTCCAATTCACATGATTCCGTTCTAGAAATTTCAGCACTTGGAATTTCAAAAGGATCAACGCTTGCAAAAATTGCCGAGCGTCACGGAATCGGTCCAGAAGATGCAGTTGCATTTGGCGACAATCCAAATGATTTCACGATGTTGCAGTGGGCTGCTCGATCATATGCAATGGCTGATGGCCATCCCGATGGTTTTAAATTTGCAAAATTTGTGGCTGCACCTTGTGTTGAAGATGGCGTAGCGCAAGTAATTGAAGAGTTAATTAAACTTCCAATTCGCTAAAAGAATCCTCTTTAGGTAAATTACCCCGCGGAGGGCTCGCATAGCGGCCGAGTGCACCGGTCTTGAAAACCGGCAGGTGAAAGCCTCGTGGGTTCAAATCCCACGCCCTCCGCCATAGGGCTTTAAGTGCGGAATTTCATAAATTTCTCTGCGTAATTTGCCTAGCGACTTATGAAGCAAAAGAGCAGACTTCTCCTCATGTCTGGAGTCTTCTCACCAACCCGCGCAAAAATTGCAGCGCGAACTTTACGAACTGATCGTTGGTGGCTACAACCAACAGTTACTTTTGGCGTTTTAATTTCATTTGTAATTTATGCAACTTGGCGTGCTTTTGAAGGTGCACATTATTTTGCAGAGCCATTGATTTCACCTTTTTATTCACCATGTTTAACTGCGGATTGCCCAACTGGCGCTTCGCTACTTGGTCAACCATTTGGCAAAGTTGCACTATTTGGTTTGGCAATTTCTCCGGCGCTATTTATTTTGATTTTCCCACTTGGTTTTCGAATGACTTGTTATTACTACCGCAAGGCTTACTACCGTTCATTTTGGCAATCTCCACCTGCATGTGCAGTAGCCGAACCACATAAGTCATACAGTGGCGAAACTAAATTTCCATTAATCATCCAGAACGCACACCGTTGGTTCTTTTACGCTGGTCTAGTTTTCAACGTATTACTAACTGTTGATGCCGTTTTGGCATTTAGAGATGGCGAAGGTCATTGGGGCCATATGAGTATCGGCACCGTTGTCTTGTTACTCAATGCAACTTTCCTTTGGTTGTATTCCTTGTCGTGCCATACCTGTCGCCACACTGTTGGTGGCCGGTTACGTAATTTTTCTAAACACCCAATTCGTTATAAAGCCTGGACCTGGGTTTCAAAGTTAAATGAAAAACATCAGAACTTTGCCTGGATCTCATTACTTTGGGTGGCTTTCTCTGACTTTTTTGTTCGCCTTGTGGCAACCGGAGCGGTGACAAATGTCTACTTCTTCTAATCTGCAACGATTCAAATACGACGTACTAGTAATTGGTGCTGGCGGCGCAGGTTTACGCGCAGCGGTTTCGGCACGCGAAGCTGGTCTTTCAGTAGGAATTATTTGTAAATCATTATTTGGCAAAGCGCATACCGTTATGGCCGAAGGTGGCGTTGCGGCATCAATGGGTAACGTAAATGAAAAAGATAATTGGCAAGTTCATTTCCGCGACACCATGCGCGGCGGTAAATTTTTAAATCACTGGCGAATGGCCGAACTCCATGCGAAAGAATCCCCAGATCGCGTTTGGGAACTTGAATATTGGGGCGCGCTATTTGATCGCACCAAAGAAGGCAAGATTTCACAGCGTAATTTCGGTGGCCACGAATATCCGCGTTTAGCTCACGTTGGTGATCGAACTGGTCTGGAATTGATTCGCACGATGCAACAGCGAATTGTTGCAATGCAACAGGCTGATAAGCGCGAATTTGGCGACGCCGAAGCAAAAATCAAAGTATTTGCCGAATTAACAATTACCGATATTTTGAAAGATAACGGAAAAGTTTCTGGTGCTTACGGGTATTGGCGCGAGACTGGTGAAGAAGTTTTATTTGAAAGCACTGCAGTTGTATTGGCAACTGGTGGAATTGGTAAATCGTTTAAAGTTACTTCAAACTCTTGGGAAGGCACTGGCGACGGACATGCGCTCGCGTTAAAAGCTGGTGGAAGATTGAAAGATATGGAGTTTGTGCAATTTCACCCAACTGGAATGGTTTGGCCACCTTCAGTTCGCGGAATTTTGGTTACCGAATCAGTTCGCGGTGATGGTGGTGTATTAAAGAATTCAAATGGCGAACGATTTATGTTTAATTACATTCCAGAAGTATTTAAAGATAAATATGCAGATAACGAAGCGGAAGCTGATCGTTGGTATAAAGATCAAAATAATAACCGCCGTCCGCCAGAGTTATTACCGCGCGATGAAGTTGCCCGCGCTATCAATACCGAAGTTAAAGCCGGTCGCGGCACCCCTCATGGTGGTGTTTATTTGGATGTCTCAACCCGCTTGCCAGCAGAAGAAATTAAAAAACGTCTGCCATCTATGTGGCATCAGTTCTACGAATTAGCTGGCGTTGACATTACAAAAGAGCCAATGGAAGTTGGTCCAACCTGTCACTACGTTATGGGTGGTATTGATGTCGATCCAGATACTGGTGCCGCAATTGATGTACCTGGTTTATTTGCAGCTGGCGAAGTTGCAGGTGGCATGCATGGATCAAATCGTTTAGGCGGTAATTCGCTCTCAGATTTATTGGTATTTGGTCGTCGTGCCGGTGATGGCGCGGCAGCTTATGTAAAGAGTAATGGCGCAAATCCTGTATCTGAAGGCTCAATTACAAAAGCTCGTGATTATTTAAATGCACCATTTAATAATCCAGGTGGCGAAAATCCTTACTCTATTCATGCGGAATTACAGCAGACTACAAATGATTTGGTTGGCATTATCCGCATTAAACACGAGCTAGAAGAATCATTGAAGAAAATTTCGGAACTTCGAAGCCGGGCGAAAAAAGCTAAAGCTGAAGGTGGTAAGAACTTCAATCCTGGTTTCCACCTAGCGTTAGATTTGGAAAACATGTTATTAGTTTCTGAAGCAATCGCACGTTCTGCGCTTCAACGCGAAGAATCTCGCGGCGGCCACACTCGCGAAGATTTCCCAAAGATGGATCCAAATTGGCGCCAAGTAAATTCGATTGCAACTTGGAACGGTGATGCAATGAGCGTTGTTAAGCAACCATTACCACCGATGCCAAAAGAATTAGCTGGACTTTTTGAGCTAGATGAGCTGAAGAAGTACTTAACAACCGAAGAATTAGCTAACTACGGAGGAGGTCACTAATGAGTCGCAAAATGAAATTCAAAATCTGGCGCGGCGATAAGAATGATGGTGGCCTAAAAGACGTAACCGTTGAAGTCAATGAAGGCGAAGTTGTTCTAGATGTAATCCATCGCGTCCAAGCAACCCAAATGGGTGACTTAGCAGTTCGTTGGAATTGTAAAGCAGGTAAGTGCGGATCTTGTTCGATGGAAATTAACGGCAAACCACGTCTTGCGTGCATGACTCGAATGAGCACGTTTGAGGATGACGAAACTGTAACTGTTACACCTCTTCGCGCCTTCCCAGTCATTCGCGATTTGGTAACTGATGTTTCATTTAATTACAAAAAAGCTATGGAAATTCCGGCGTTTGAGCCGCCAAAGGATTCCAAGCCGGGCGATTTCCGAATGCAACAACAGGATGTCGAGCGCTCGCAAGAATTTCGTAAATGTATTGAATGCTTCTTGTGTCAAAACGTTTGCCACGTTATTCGTGATCACGAAGAAAATAAGGAAGCTTTCAGTGGTCCGCGCTTTTTAATGCGGATGGCGGAATTGGACATGCATCCACTTGATCAACGCCGCGACCGTAAGGAATTGGCACAACAAGAACACGGACTTGGCCTCTGCAATATTACTAAGTGCTGCACCGAAGTTTGCCCGGAGCACATTCACATCACAGATAACGCTTTAATCCCGATGAAAGAGCGTGTAGTTGATATGAAATACGATCCAGTGCGCTGGCTTGGGTCAAAGATTCTAAAGCGCGAAGATTTACGGCAAAACTAAGATAATTACCCAATGATTTGGGTAGCCATAGGCAGTGTAGTTGGGTCGCTCGTTCGCTATTCACTCGGACTTTTATTACCGAGTAACAAACCTGGAAATTTAGCTGCGAACATCATTGGCGTAGCACTTGCAAGTTTCTTTTTGGTTTTAATGGAACGTCGAGGGATAACAAAGTATCGGTTGCTATTACTTCCTGGTTTTTGTGCCGGATTAACTACTTTTTCAGGTGTTACTTATCAAGTTTTAGAGCCCATAGATTTTGGATATTTATTTGAGACGCTAATTTTTAGCTTTATAACGATCGCAATCGTGCTGCCACTTTCTAGAAAATTTATCAAGGTGCGCTCATGAGTTTGGTATTTGTCGCACTTGGCGCAGTAGTTGGTGGCCCACTTCGCTATGCAATTGATCAATATTTTCATAAGTTCACCTCGAAACCATTTGGCATCTTTTTGGTAAATACTTTGGGTTCGTTTCTTATTGGCTTTACTTACGTAAACGCCAAGCATTTGCATGATTTATTTGCAATTGGTTTTGCTGGGGCATTTACAACTTGGTCGACCTTTATTATTGATATTTATCTGGCTTGGGAATTAAAGCGGTATAAAGATGCCCTTATTAATTTATTTGGATCTCTTAGCGTGGGATTGCTAGCTGCGTATTTAGGAATTTTGCTAGCTAGTTAAGCCAGCCATCCATTTTTCGATTTCATCTGGATGGCGTGGCAATTTCTCACTTAAATTTTCAACGCCATCTTTGGTAACTAAAACATCATCTTCGATTCGGATTCCAATTCCACGATATTCCGGCGCGAAAAATTCATCATCAGGTTGAATATATAAGCCTGGTTCAACAGTTAAAACCATTCCAACTTCGAGCGGTTTCATGTATTCCTCTTTACGTGCCTGCGCACAATCATGCACATCAATTCCAAGCATGTGGCTAACGTTATGTAGCGTCCAACGGCGATGGAATCCATTCTCTGGTTTTAGCGCTTCTTCCGCTGAAACAGTTAATACACCCATATCTGCTAAGCCATGCGCCAAAACTTTTTGGCAAGCTTTATTAATTTCGGTAAATGGAACTCCAGGTTTAATAGCTTCGAATCCAGCTTTTTGTGA
>JBDKLQ010000081.1:0-2702 GCA_039795555.1 Actinomycetota bacterium | reverse complement strand
AAACTCACCTTCGAGACGAACTTGGTCAATTCGAACATACAAAAGCGCGACCACTCCAAGCAGCAATCGCATCAGCAATCGCATTCACTCTAGGGGGTTTAATTCCATTTCTCGGAGTATTTGCCCCAACCCTTGGCACCAAAACTTGGTCAATCTTGATTTTCACAATTATTGGATTGCACATCGCTGGTTTTGCGAGCGGTAAAGTTGCCGGTACCGCAATTTTCCCAGCAATGATGCGAGTTGTTCTCGGTGGCTGTCTCGGAATGGCCATCACTGCCGGAATTGGTTCACTGGTTCACATCGTAGGCATCTAACCTGCTAATCTTTAGCTCTTAATTTACGGGCCAATGTCGTCCCTTCAATTGATGGCGATAACGACAGGTGAGAAGTGGCTCTTTCAAGTAATTATCCAAAACCATTTGGATTATATGATCCTGCGAACGAGCATGATGCATGCGGCGTTGCAATGGTTGCCACTTTAAATCGCGACAAGTCACATAAAATTGTGCAACAAGCTTTAACTGCACTAAGAAATTTAGAACATCGCGGTGCTTCAGGAGCGGAACCTGATAGCGGCGATGGTGCCGGCATCTTAATCAGTATTCCAGACAAGTTTTATCGTGAAAATGTTGAATTTGATTTACCGGAGCCGGGTAAATACGCAACTGGTATTGGTTTTATCGAACCTGGAAAAGATATTAAGTCAGAATTTACAAAACTAGCTGATCAAGAAGGATTAGTTGTATTAGGTTGGCGCGAGCTGCCAATTAATTCTAAATCACTCGGAAAAACTGCCCTTTCAGTAATGCCACATTTTTCTCAAGTATTCGTTACTGGAAAAAAAGGTGAATCTGACTTAACTCTAAATCGAATGGTTTTCTGTTTAAGAAAGCGCGCTGAACACACTCTGCCGGTTTATTTTGCTTCCCTTTCAAATGAAACAGTTGTTTACAAGGGAATGCTAACCACTGGACAACTAGAGGAATTTTTTCCAGATTTATCAGATCCACTTGTCGAATCACCTTTAGCGCTTGTTCATTCGCGTTTTTCAACAAATACATTTCCATCTTGGCCACTTGCGCACCCTTATAGATTCATTGCACATAACGGTGAAATCAATACCGTAAAAGGAAACCGAAATTGGATGCGAGCCCGTGAAGAGTTACTAGAAAGTGATTTAATCCCTGGTGACCTAGAGCGAATTTTTCCAATAATTGATGAAAATGGTTCGGACTCGGCATCGTTTGATGAGGTTCTGGAGCTGCTTTATTTGGGCGGTCGGTCATTACCGCATGCAATGTTGATGATGATTCCAGAAGCATGGGAGAACCACGCAACCATGCCGCAAAACCGCCGAGATTTTTATGCATTTCATTCTTCGTTAATGGAGGCATGGGATGGGCCAGCATGCGTTACTTTTACAAACGGAAAACAAGTTGGCGCAGTGCTTGATCGAAACGGTTTGCGACCATCTCGTTTTTGGGTAACTGATGATGGTTTGGTAGTTCTAGCTTCCGAAGTTGGCGTTTTAGATATTCCTCAAGAAAAAGTGATCCGCAAAGGTCGATTACAACCTGGTCGGATGTTCTTAGTTGATGTAGAAGTGGGTCGAATCATTGAAGATGATGAAATCAAAGATAAATTGGCAAACGCAGCACCGTATGGAAAATGGCTACAAGAAGGAATGGTTAGCCTCGGAGAACTTCAGCCACGCGAACATATTGTCTATCCGCATACTTCAGTACTACGTCGGCAAAGAGCTTTTGGTTACACCGAAGAAGAGTTGCGCGTAATTATTTCGCCGATGGCAAAAAGTGGCGGTGAGCCGCTGGGTTCGATGGGCACTGATTCACCAATTGCTGCGCTATCTGAAAAACCACGATTACTGTTTGACTATTTTTCACAATTATTTGCTCAAGTTACCAACCCGCCTTTAGATGCAATTCGTGAAGAGCTAGTTACATCATTAGGAAGTTCAACTGGCCCAGAACACAATCTTTTGGACCCAGGGCCAAATTCTTGTCGTCAAATTTCATTGCCATTTCCGGTAATCGATAATGACGAATTGGCAAAGATTATTCACGTAAATGCAGATGATGAATATCCAGGTTTGCAGGCACAAGTGATTCGCGGTTTATTTGAAGTTACCACCGATGGCACCGGACTTCGTAAACGAATTGAAGAAATAAAACACGAAGTTTCTAAAGCAATTGAATCCGGCGCGCGCATGATTATTCTCTCTGACCGTGATGGCGATGCAGATCATGCTCCCATCCCGTCATTACTTTTAACGGCAGCGGTTCATCATCACTTAATTCGCGAAAAAACTCGCACCAAAGTTGGATTAATCATTGAAGCTGGCGACGTTCGCGAAGTTCACCATGTTGCGCTTTTAATTGGTTATGGCGCAGGTGCAGTTAACCCATATTTGGCGATGGAATCAGCTGAAGATTTGGTACTTCAGGGTGTAATTACAGATATCACGCCTGAGAAAGCAGTTCGTAATTTAATTAAATCACTTGGTAAAGGCGTTCTTAAAGTTATGTCCAAAATGGGCATCTCGACAATTGCCTCCTACACCGGCGCTCAAGTTTTCGAAGCTGTTGGATTATCAAAAGAACTTGTTGAAGAGTTCTTCACTGGCACCACCTCACGACTTGGTGGCATTAATCTCGAAATGATCGCGAAGGAAACCATCG
>JBDKLQ010000080.1:0-7428 GCA_039795555.1 Actinomycetota bacterium | reverse complement strand
TTTGGTACCAGAGTTGTAAATGGATAATCTGCAATCTTTGGTCGGGCTTGTGAAATCGCAGCAATTAAAGATGACTTGCCAGCGGATGGAAACCCAACTAGCGCAATATCAGCAACGCTTTTTAATTCTAAAGTTAATGTGCGCTCTTCACCTGGTTCGCCAAGCAGCGCAAATCCTGGTGCCCTTCGTTTTGAATTTGCCAGCGCCGCGTTTCCTAAACCACCGCGACCACCTTCGGCTGCCAAAAATGTTGTACCAGTTCCAACTAAATCAGCAATCTGAACTCCATTAGCATCATAAACAACAGTTCCATTTGGCACACCTAAAATTAAATCTTCACCATTTGAGCCATCTTTACGATCACCATAACCTTGGCGACCATTTGTGGCCCGGCGATGTGGCGAATGATGAAAATCTAAAAGCGTTGTGACATTTGGATCGACAATCAACATCACATCACCACCGCGGCCACCATTGCCGCCATCTGGGCCACCTAGTGGTTTAAATTTTTCACGGTGGATTGATACGCAGCCATCACCACCTTTTCCGGCAGCAGCAAAGAGCGTTACGCGATCAACGAATGTTGTCATTAACCATCTCCTTTACTGGATGCGAAAAATAAAAAAGCGGACCAGTTCGGTCCGCTAATTTAATGAACCGAAAATTTAAGCTACTGGGACTACATTCACTACATCGCGACCACGTGCGCGACCAAATTGAACGCTGCCAGCTGCAAGAGCGAACAAGGTGTCATCCTTGCCGATTCCTACATTTGAACCTGGGTGAACTTTTGTGCCACGTTGACGAATCAAAATTTCGCCAGCCTTCACAACTTGTCCGCCAAAACGCTTAACACCTAAATACTGTGGATTGGAATCGCGACCGTTACGAGTTGAGGAGACACCTTTTTTACTTGCCATTTATCTTCGACCTCCTACTTTTATTTCGCGCCGTTGATCGCTGTGATCTTCACGCGAGTGCTCTGTGAACGAAAACCTTCGCGACGGCGGTAACCAGTCTTACTCTTGTAACGCAAGATATTAATTTTTGGTCCCTTTACAAGTGGATCAACAATTTCCGCGGTTACTTTTACGCCGGATAGAACTTTTGGATCGGCAGTTACATTGGCACCATCTACTACTAGGACCGCCGGAAATGAAACAGTTGAACCAGCAGCTGCATCGATGTGATCGACCACAACTGTGTCGCCAACTGCGACTTTCTCCTGGCGACCGCCAGCTTTAACGATTGCGTACACGATTACTACCTCTCAAATTCAAGACGCTAAGGATACGAAATACCCCATTGGTGGAGCAAATCGGAGCGGATTTATGCGCCCGGAGTCACAACTCCGGTCGAAACTGCCCGACGACGCTTCTTCTTCCCCAGACGATTTTCTTTCTTTGCCTCGTGAATATCTGATCCAACTTCAGGTACATCTAATTCTTCATTCTCTTCATGGTGATCAGAATGAGAATCATTTACGAATGCAGGTGAAGCAGCTTTAGCTCTTACAGGTTCGGTATGAATATGAATTCCGCGTCCGTTACAACTATCGCAAGTTGTTGAAAATGCTTCAATTAATCCTTGACCAATTCGCTTGCGGGTCAACTGCACTAAACCTAAAGATGTTACTTCGGCAACCTGATGTTTGGTGCGATCCCGGCCTAAGCACTCAATCAAACGACGCATAACTGCTTCGCGGTTTGATTCCAAAATCATGTCAATGAAATCAATTACGACAATGCCACCTAAGTCCCGAAGGCGAAGTTGGCGAGCAATTTCTTCGGCAGCTTCTAAATTGTTCTTAGTGACGGTCTCTTCCAAGTTGCCGCCTTTGCCAATAAATTTTCCGGTGTTGACGTCGATAACGACCATCGCTTCGGTGCGATCGATTACTAATGAACCACCTGATGGCAGGTAAACCTTTCGGTCAAACGCTTTAGCCAATTGTTCATCGACCCGGTATTCAGAAAATAGATCGTTACCGCTGTACTTCGTGATTTTGCCGGCCAACTCTGGCGCAATAAATCCAATGTAATCTGAGATTTCTTTATAAACCTCATCTCCTTGGATCGTTAACGATTGGAAATCCTCACTGAAAATGTCACGAATGACTCGAACTGCCAAATCTGGTTCCGTGTAAAGCGCTACTGGTGGATGGAAATTTGGATTTACTGATTTTTGGTAAATCTCATTCCATTGGGCTTTCAAACGTTCGACGTCTGCCGTTAATTCTTCGTCGCTTACACCTTCCGCAGCAGTACGAACAATTACTCCCGCCTCTTCTGGAACTAAATCTTTCAAAATATTTTTTAATCGATTGCGCTCTGGTTCTGGAAGTCGGCGACTAATTCCTGACATTCCACCACCAGGGACATAAACCACATAACGACCAGGTAGCGAAATCTGACTTGTTAATCTGGCACCTTTTTGGCCGATTGGATCTTTTGTTACCTGTACCAATACTGGTTGTCCAGTTTTTAATGCCGATTCAATTTTGCGTGGTTCAGATTCCGAAAGTCCGGTCGAATCCCAATTAACCTCGCCGGCATAGAGCACTGCATTGCGTCCCTTTCCAATATCGACGAAAGCAGCTTCCATTGAAGGTAGAACGTTTTGAGTTTTACCCAAATAGATATTGCCAACATAAGAAATTGAACTGTTTCGATTTACATAATGTTCAACCATCACGCCATCTTCAATTACGCATATTTGGGTGCGATCACCTTTTTGGCGAACCAACATCTCACGCTTAACGTCATCGCGACGAGCAAGTAATTCACCTTCAGTAATGATTGTGCCGCGCCGGCGATAATTTTCGCGATAATCGCTGCGACCGTTTCCACGATCGCGGTTGCGACGAAATTCTCGGCGATTAGGACGATCATTGCGTTCCCGTCGTTCGCGCGGTTCGCGCACCTTAACTACAGTTTTGACGCCATCTTCTTCAACGATTTCACCTACTGGAGTTCCATCTTCTGCGGTACGGCGACGGCGGCGACGGCGATGAGTTCCAATCTTTGAATCATCATTCTTTAAATCTTCAATTGCATCTGTTGTCGCATTTTCGACATTGTTATTTTCATTGCCACGCTTGCGACCACGGCCACCGCGACGGCGGCGGCGACCACCGCGCTCTTCGCGATCTTCGGTAATTTTTTCAGCTTTAGCAGCGGCTACTTTGACTGCCGGCGCTGCTTGAAAAATTGGCGCGAGTATTGCTGCGCTCTTCTTAGCAGGTTTTTCTTCTACCGTTTTTTTACTAGCGCGCTTACGCGGCGCTTTAGGCTCTTTAGCCATGACACCAAATCCTTCTTAAAATCTTCGTTAGTTTTAGTTGGCGCTGCGACCCAGATGGGGCGCGCCGAACTCGTGACTTAAGTATGTAGCAATTGCCGATTGATTACAAATTAGCCGCGTGATCGAGCGTTCACATTTTGCAATAAACCAGCTCCGATGAGCGTGGCAAACATGCTTGAACCACCATATGACATGAAAGGTAATGGAACTCCGGTCATTGGCATCAAACCAAGGGTCATTCCAACATTTTCAAAAAATTGAAACGTAAACCAAGCAATCACGCCTACACACACTAATCTGCCAAAGGCATCGCTAGTTCTTCGAGCAATTGAAAATGCTCGTATTAAAATTGTCCCAAATAAACCTAAAATAATTATGCTGCCAAGAAATCCAGTTTCCTCTCCAGCAACGGTAAAGATGAAGTCAGTTTGTTGTTCTGGTACGAAACGGCCATTTGTTTGTGGTCCATCAAAAAGGCCAGTACCAAAAAAGCCACCAGATCCAACTGTGATTCGAGCTTGTCGTAATTGATATCCGCTACCTTGGGAATCTGCGGTTGGATTTACAAAAGACTGCAAACGTTTCACTTGATAATCGTTGATGACATTTAAATTTATTGCCGCGAAGACTCCAATTGCGGCAGCAATTAATAAACCGGCGACCCATTTCGTAGATGCCCCAGAGGTCGCAATAATTGTTAGAACCGCAGCGCTAATAATAAAAATCGTACCCATGTCAGGTTGGGCCAAAATAAGTAAGACTGGAACCCCAGCAACTATTAGAGATTGCAAAACGGCTTTATTGTTCGGCGCACTTTCACCATGAGTCCGTTCCGACAAAATCATAGACATTCCAACAATTATTGAAATCTTGGCTAACTCAGCCGGTTGAATTTGAAATCCGCCCGGAAATGTAATCCAAGCGCGAGCTCCATTTATTTCACTTCCAATTCCAGGAATTAAGACCGCAATTAATCCTAAAACTCCTGCGCCCCAAACAAATGGGGTGTAACCGCGTAGAAGTCGATAGTCAATAATCGTTACGCCATAAGCCATTGCAAGTCCAATAATGATGTTTATGACATGTCGTTTTAAATAATAAGCCGGATCCAATCCGCTCGAGCTGTACCAATTTCTGGTTGCGGCATAAACCAACAGTGTTCCGAAAAGTAATAATCCGCCAATTGCAATGCTAAGTATTGGATCCCAACCCTGAGTGAATGAGCGACGAATTGGTCGGCGCCGAAATTGGTTTACATAACCACTCATGGCTTTAATACCTTCGTAGTAGTTGAAACTTTTGGTAATTTTTTAGGCGGGCCTGATGGAAAGAGCGGTTCCGCGCCACCATATAGCGCATCCCAAACTACGCGAACCCCAACACCGGCCGCAGCTGCGCCAGTACCACCTTGGCTAACTGACATCACAACAACATATCTTGGATTTGCAGTCGGTCCATAGGATGCAAACCACGAAGTTGAATCTTTTTTGCGACCATTTGAGTTTAAGCCAAAAACTTCACCGGTTCCGGTTTTACCTGAGATTGCGATTTTTAATCCAGCGAACGCCCCAGCAGCAGTTCCGCTGGTAGTCACTTGGTGCAGCGCATCATCTAAAAAAGCCTTTGTTTTAGGATCAATTTCAACTTTACCAATTTTCTTGGGCGAAATTCGCTTAATTAATTCACCTTTTGGCGAAACTATCGCCTGGGCAACTGTTGGTTGCCAAATAATTCCATCATTAGCGATTGCGCCGTATGCCTGGGCTAATTTGAGCGGTGTAATTACCGTGTCACCCTGGCCAATTGCAAAGTTCACAGCATCGCCGGCACGTAATTTGTCACCGTCAATGCAATTTTCTTTCGCTAACAAAATCAAAAATGGCGTTAAATCTTTCTTTGCAGCCCGCTCGCGGAAATTGCAGTAAAAATCTTTGTTTTGGTTATACCAATTTTGCTTCCATTGTCGATCGGGAATCCGGCCTTCCGCCTCAGTCGGTAAATCAATTCCAGTTTTTTTATCAAATTGGAATTCATGGGCCGCTTTAAAGAAATAGTCATTTGGATTCTTTGGATTTAAACCACCGTCTTTTAGCCATTGATCGTAGGCAATCTTGTACCAAACTGTGTCACAAGAAACAGCAATTGCGCGTTTCATGGTGATTCGACCCATCGCTTTGCTTTCATAGTTTGTAAAGTCGCGATTTCCAATTTTTACCGAACCTGGACAATCATAAGTTGCATCTAGCGGATAACCAGCTTTCACTGCTGCCAAAATCGAAAACGCTTTAAAAGTTGAAGCAGGTGCGTACAAACCTTGAAGTGGTTTAAAAAGCGCCGGCACGCCGTTCATTTCAGAGAACATTGCTTTTGCTTGCTTAACCGTTAAACCTTTATCCCAAATATTTGGATCGTAAGTTGGTTCGGAAGCAATCGCCAAAATTCGTCCAGTTTTAACATCCATTACAACTGCCGAACCACCATCTGCTCTAAAACCTTGTCCGCGAGCACGTGCCACCGCAAGCGCCAAACCTTTTTCGGCGGCAGCTTGGACTCGAACATCAATAGAAGTAATTAAATGATTTCCAGGTGTCGGTTTTTGGTTTTGGGATTGTGAAGTAACTGATTCCTTCCGATCAACAATTACGCTCTTAATTCCAGCTCGACCCCGCAGATACTTGTCATACATCAATTCCAGGCCATCTTTTCCAATGGTTTCACTGCGATAAAAATCTTTATTCTTAGTTAAATCTTTTTCGCTGAGCGAGCCGACATATCCCAGAACGTGTGCGGCTTTGATTCCATCAATACCAGGGTAGTAACGAAGCGCCATTGGTTTTGCATCGATTCCGGGAAAGCGATCTGGGCGTTCTACGATTCGAAGTGCGACATTGGCATCAGCATCTTTGGTAATTGGAATTGGTTGAAATCTATTTCCGGTCCAACATCCAGTTTTATCGCCAACCTTTATTTCGCCACAAAGCCGAGTTTTACGATAGACCTCTTGGAAGTCCATCCCTAAAATGTCACTTACTTTACTTAGAACCGAATTTCCTTCATCCGGTTGCCTATCTATTATGGAACGATTAACAGTTACGGCTAATCCAACTTTATTCATTGCGAGCGGCACACCTGATGAATCCAAAATTAAGCCTCGAGTTGCCGGAATAATTATGTCGCGACTTTGAATGTCTAGTGCTGCTTTCTTGTAAGTAGGTGCCGCGCCAACTTGTAAATAAAAAAGCCGACCTAAAAGTGCAACGAAGAGTGAAATAACTAAAACCTGAACTACAAGCAGACTTAACCGAGCGCGCTGATTCATAACGAACTCGTGTAAAGAATTGACCGCATTCGAGTAATTACTGGCGTAATAATTGGCACCACAATTGCACTCCAAATACCAATTCCGATTAAAGTTCTAACCATTTGAAAAATTGATCCAAAAGCTAGTCCAAAAAGGACGCTGACAATTAAATAAAGAAGCTCAGTTAAAACTACTGCGATTGAAATTAAACCAATTAAGCCAACTGGATTAGCTTTGACGGTTTCTGCGCTGGCACCAAAATACGCCACTGAATAGGTTCCGATAACCATGATTAAGGTCCAAAGTCCAAATGGCGCATCCGTGGCTGGTGATAAATCCAAATAAATTCCACTTACAAATCCGGTGACTGCAGCTGATTCAGGCGAGCTAAGCGCGGCCCAAGTCAGTGCGGAAATTAGGACGAGATTGAATCCAGTAAAAGGTAAATGTATTTGATTTATAAATGATTCTTGGATGATAAATAAAGCACCAAAAATTAGTAGTGCTATAAATAAATCGCGGCGCGCCATCAGTTGCTCGAGTTAGATGGTGACGGAGTTGCAGTTACGGTAACAGTCGGAATTGGGGTTGGTTGTGGTGGCTGTGGTACTAATGAATCGCGTGGATCATTTTTTGAAGCGCCGACCACTATCGAAACAACGCCTAAAGCATTTAAATTTGTGTAATAGCGAACATCAGCAACTTGGGAAACTGAATTAGTTGCCGAAGAAACTCGAGTAATAACTCCAATTGGTACGCCCGGCACAAATGGAGAATTATTTGCACTTCCTCGAGCCAAAACTATGTCGCCCTTTTTAATTTCT
>JBDKLQ010000079.1:0-3331 GCA_039795555.1 Actinomycetota bacterium | reverse complement strand
TGAGACCACTCGCTCCGTTGGCAATTTCAAGAAATTCCAAGATTCGTTTCGTAAATAATTTTCGCTAGTGTATGGCCATGGCTTCCCCGAGACCGAACTTCACTCGTAGCCCGTTAGCGCTTACTGCGTTAATAATTTTTATTCTCGGCGGCGTTTTAATTTCACTAAGTTCATTTTATGCAGATTGGCTTTGGTACAAATCGGTTGGCTTCTCATCTGTTTGGAGCACAACGCTCTCAACAAAAATTTTCTTATTTTTAATTGGTGGCCTACTTACCGCGGCAGTCGTAACATTAAATATTTGGCTCGCCTATAAGCGTCGCCCGTTTTATGTACCAACTGCAATCGAAGCCGATAATCTCGAACGCTACCGGGCACAGATTGATCCAATCAAACGCAAGGTTGTAATCGGCATATTCTTGGTGCTCTTTTATTTTGCTGGCACATCTGGTGCGACGCTGTGGCGGCAATGGCTGGAATTTAATAATGCAACTGAATTTGGAATAAAAGATCCGCAATTTGGCATTGATGTTGCGTTCTTTGCTTTTAAATTGCCGATGTACCAAACATTAATTTCTTGGGGCATTTCACTTCTGGTGCTTTCGTTAGTTGCCGCAGCGGTAGTTCACTACCTTTACGGAGGAATTCGATTACAGGCGGCTCAAGATCGAACAAGCGTTGCTGCTCGAGTTCAACTCTCGGTCTTGCTTGGGTTAATTGTTTTACTCAAAGCAGTTGCGTATTGGTTTGATCGCTACGCGTTGGCGCTTAAAGAATCAAAAATTATTACTGGTTTGACTTACACAGATGTAAATGCAGTATTGCCAGCAAAAGCTATTTTGGCAGGAATCGCACTTGTTTGTGCCGCACTATTTTTTGCCAATATTGTTCGTAAGTCCTGGCAACTTCCGACTGCTGGCGTGGCACTGATGGCAATTTCATCCCTTTTGATTTCTGGCGCCTACCCAAGTTTGGTTCAACAATTTCAAGTTAAACCAAGTGAATCTTCAAAAGAAGAGCCATACATTCAGCGCAATATTGATTCAACGCGGACTGCGTTTGGACTGGATGGTGTTGTAGTTAAAAATTACGACGCCACCATAAATACTTCGGCTGGGCAGCTAGCAAACGACACTAATACGATCGCAAATATCCGTTTAATGGATCCAAATGTTCTATCGCAAACTTTCCGCCAGCTTCAGCAAATTAAGCCGTACTACACCTTCCCAGTTTCGCTTGATATCGATCGATATACCGTAAATGGGCAAAAGCGAGATGCTGTAGTTGCAGTGCGCGAATTAAATATCGAAGGTAACCCAGTCCGAAATTGGATTAATGATCACTTGGTTTATACCCATGGTTTTGGTTTTGTTGCAGCTTACGGAAATATTCAAGACGCTGATGGCAAACCTTCTTTTATTGTTGGTGATTTGCCACCAACTCAAGGACTTGGCAAATTCCAACCTCGGGTTTACTTTGGTGAAAATGTTCCAGATTATTCAATTATTGGTGGCAAATCCGCAAAGCCAGTCGAATTTGATTATCCAGATGACACTTCGGCCAATGGTCAAAAGAATTACACATACACCGGAAAAGGTGGCGTTCCAGTAGGTTCGTTAATTAATCGAATTGTTTTTGCCCTCAAATATCAAGAACAGCGAATCTTGCTATCGAATTTAATTAATTCTCAGTCAAAGATTTTGTATGAACGCAATCCACGTGATCGCGTTGCCAAGGTAGCTCCGTGGTTAACTTTGGATGGCGATCCATATCCAGCAATCGTGGACGGCAAAATTACTTGGATTATTGATGGGTATACAACTAGCGCAGGTTTCCCATATGCCCGCAAGACAGTTCTTTCAAGCGCGACCAGCGATGCCCTAACTGTTAATTCAACTGCCGTTACAGCGCAAGGTAACCAAGTCGTTAATTACATTCGAAATTCCGTGAAAGCAACTGTTGATGCATATGACGGAACTGTTTCGCTATATCAGTGGGATGCAAAAGATCCGGTTTTGAAAACTTGGAATAAGGCCTACGGAAACATTGTGAAACCAAAGTCGGAAATTTCGAAGAATTTGATGGAGCATTTGCGTTATCCAGAAGATTTGTTCCGAGTCCAGCGCGACATTTTGAGTGCGTATCACGTCAAGAGCGCTGCTGCTTTCTATGGCGGCCAAGATTTCTGGCGCGTACCTCGCGACCCATCAACCTTCGGCGCAAACTCGGCAAACCAACCGCCGTATTACTTAACAACCGAATTACCTGGAGCTAAGCAAGCTAACTTCTCGTTAACTACTCCATTTGTGCCACGTGGTGGTCGCGAAAACTTGTCAGCCTTTGCCCAAGTAATTGCTGATCCAGGTCCGGATTACGGAAAAATTACAGTTTTGCAATTGCCGCGTAGCACCAACATCGCTGGTCCATCACAAGTAGGTTCAAACTTTGAAGCTAAACCAGAAGTGGCAAGCACACTCTCATTGTTGCGCCAAGGTGGCTCTGATGTAGTTCTGGGTAACTTGTTAACGCTTCCAGTTGGTGGTGGTTTGCTTTATGTGCAACCAGTTTATGTTCGCGCAACTGCAAATGCAGCGGCATATCCATTACTTCAAAAAGTTTTAGTTTCATTTGGCGATCAAATTGGTTTTGATGATTCATTGAAGGGTGCACTAGACCAAGTATTCGGTGGTAACTCCGGCACTAAAGTTGGCGGTAATACAAATACTTCGACAAATAATCAAAATTCAAGCACTTCACTCGCATCTGCGCTGCAAAGTGCAAAACAGGCACTTGCAGATTCAAGAGCTGCGCTAGCTAAGGGCGATTTCGCTGCATATGGCCGCGCACAAGATCGCTTGAAATCTGCAATTAATTCAGCAATTGCTGCGCAAAATCGCAAGTAACTTTTCTTAAATTGATAAATTCTTCGTACAAATAAACTGATTTTGCACTCAATTTGTTAATTAAAATGTAAACAAGTAAAGTCTGCTCTTACCGACGCGGGGTGGAGCAGCTCGGTAGCTCGCTGGGCTCATAACCCAGAGGTCGTAGGTTCAAATCCTGCCCCCGCTACCAATAGTTAATTAAGTAGTTAATTAAGTAGTTAATTAACTAGTTTATTTAATCCGTAATGAATTTGTGACGACAAATAAACTCGATAACGCCATCGCTGCTGCGGCATACATAGGCTGTAGCAAACCGAGCGCCGCAATTGGAATCCCGATCACGTTATAAATAAAGGCCCATACTAAATTTCCCCGAATTGTTGAAAGTGTTTTTCGGGATAGATCCAATCCAGCTTTGATACTTGCAAGTGCCGGATTCATTAATG
>JBDKLQ010000078.1:0-3512 GCA_039795555.1 Actinomycetota bacterium | reverse complement strand
ATGTTTTAAATTTTGGAAAGCGCGGAAATGGGCCCGAAATTGTTAAAGGAATGGTTTTAGCAATTGAACCAATGATTACTCGTGGCGATTATCGAACAAAAGTATTGTCAGATAACTGGACCGTTGTCAGCCAAGATGGTTCGCGCGGTTCGCACTTCGAACATTCATATGCGATTGCACCGGATGGCAAACCCTTTGTGTTAACTGCGCCCGATGGTGGTCGCGCTGAACTTGGCCGCCTTGGCGTTGAAATCAGTGACCTGCTCGACTAAATCCCTGCGTGGCTAATGCGTTTTAACCTCGATTTGATGATAATTCGCCCCCCAATTAGACTTGCCCCTCGCGCCTGGACAATCCGGACGCACCCAACCAAAAACTAAAAGTAGGTAACGCTTGGCTAAAAAAGATGGTGCCATCGAAATGGAAGGCACTGTTTCTGAAGCTTTACCTAATGCGATGTTTCGAGTTGAGTTAACAAACGGACATAAAGTCCTCGCTCACATCAGTGGCAAGATGCGAAAAAATTACATTCGCATTCTTCCTGCAGATCGTGTGATTGTGGAAATGAGTCCATACGACCTTACAAAAGGTCGAATTGTTTACCGATATAAATAATCGATAAACAAAGTAATTACGAAGGAGCCGTTCATGAAGGTGCAACCAAGCGTTAAGAAAATTTGCGATAAGTGCAAAGTTATTCGACGCAAAGGTCGCGTTATGGTGATCTGCGAAAATCTTCGTCATAAGCAGCGCCAAGGTTAATTAATTTAACCGAACACGCGTGATGCGACTGAAGCGAAAGTTTCAGACCCGAGGTCCGATAGGCCTTGGAAAGCATTGCGGAGGACCTATCGGATTAACGAAAGAAATATAAATGGCACGTCTTGTCGGTGTTGATCTGCCGCGCGAAAAGCGCGTTGAGATCGCACTTACCTATATTTTTGGAATGGGTTTAACCCGTTCACAGCAGACGCTAGCTGCGACTGGAATTAGTCCAGATACTCGCGTCAAAGATCTTCAAGATCCAGAGCTAGCAAAACTTCGTGAATATATCGAAGCAAATTTCAAAATCGAAGGCGATCTTCGCCGTGAAATCGCTGGCGATATTCGTCGCAAAGTTGAAATTCAAAGTTATCAAGGAATTCGTCACCGCAAAGGACTTCCAGTACGCGGTCAGCGCACACATACCAATGCACGCACTCGAAAGGGTCCACGTGTAGCAATTGCTGGAAAGAAGAAGGTGACTAAGTAATGGCCGCTCCTAAAGCAAAGCCAGCTGCAACAGAGTCAAAGACTCCAGCAGCTAAAGGCAAAGTAAAACTTCGCAAGAAGGAAAAGAAGAATGTTTCAGTTGGACAGGCTTACATCAAGTCAACGTTCAACAACACAATTATTTCAATCACTGATCCAACCGGAGCAGTAATTTCTTGGTCATCATCAGGACAAGTTGGTTTCAAAGGTTCACGTAAATCAACACCTTATGCGGCATCAATGGCAGCAGAAGCTGCAGCTCGCAAGGCGCAAGAACATGGCCTAAAGAAAGTAGATGTTTTTGTTAAGGGTCCAGGATCTGGACGCGAAACAGCTATCCGTTCACTACAAGCAGCCGGATTAGAAGTTGGCGCAATCAGCGATGTAACGCCAGCTCCACATAACGGTTGCCGTCCAACCAAACCACGTCGAGTTTAAGGAGAGGAAGATAAATGGCTCGCTATACAGGTGCAGATTGCAAACGTTGCCGTCGCGAAAAAGTAAAACTCTTCCTTAAGGGTTCGAAGTGCGATGGTCCAAAGTGTCCAATTGAGTCACGCCCATATCCACCAGGACAACATGGTCGTGCCCGCGCAAAGGAATCTGAGTACTTATTACAGATGCGCGAAAAGCAGAAGACTGCTCGTATTTACGGAGTACTCGAGAAGCAATTCCGTAGCTACTACGAAGAAGCAAACCGTCGCGCCGGTAAGACTGGTGAAAACCTTTTGATCTTGCTTGAAACCCGCCTTGATAACGTTATTTATCGCGCTGGTTTTGCAAAGAGTCGCGACATGGCACGCCAATTAGTTCGCCATGGCCACTTCTTAGTAAATGGTAAGAAGGTAAATATTCCTTCTTATCGCGTATCGCAATTCGATGTAATAGACGTTCTTCCTAAGTCTTTAGATCTAACCCCGTTTATCGTGGCTAGCGCTGAGCTTGGCGAAAAACCAGTTCCAGCTTGGATGGAAGTTGTTGGATCAAAGATGCAAATCATCATCCACGGACTACCAGCCCGCTCAGTAATTGATACTCAGGTACAAGAACAACTAATCGTTGAACTTTACTCGAAGTAATTTTTAAAAAACGCAACAATTTAATAGATCGATCCGGAGATCAAATGGTGGATCTCCCCAAGGAAATGAGGAGCAAGCGTGCTAATTGCACAACGTCCGACTCTCAGTGAAGAAGTAGTTTCTGAATACCGCTCTCGGTTCATCATCGAACCGCTAGAACCAGGATTTGGATACACCCTCGGCAACAGCATGCGCCGTACTCTGCTGTCATCTATTCCAGGTGCAGCAGTTACTAGCATTCGCGTCGCAGGTGCGCTTCATGAGTTCACAACTCTAGAAGGCGTCAAAGAGGATCTAACTGAAATTGTTCTTAATATTAAGAACCTAGTTCTTTCATCAGATAACGATGAACCAACAGTTATGTATATTCGCAAGTCAGGTTCTGGCGTAATTACCGGTGCAGACGTTGCAGTACCAACTGGCGTTGAAGTTCATAACCCAGATCTTCACATTGCTACCCTCAACGGAAAAGCAAATGTTGAAATTGAATTAACGGTAGAACGTGGTCGCGGTTATGTAACTGCGATCCAAAACAAGCAAGCTGGGGCTGAAATCGGTCGAATTCCTGTGGATTCAATTTATTCACCAGTATTGCGCGTAACCTACAAAGTTGAAGCGACTCGTGTTGAACAGCGTACCGACTTTGACCGTTTAGTAATCGATGTTGAAACCAAACAATCCATGAAGCCTCGTGATGCAGTTGCATCAGCTGGTCGCACCTTGGTTGAGCTATTTGGTTTAGCGCACGAATTAAATCTAAATGCCGAAGGCATCGAAATGGGTCCATCCGTTATGGATGCAGCGCTCGCAGCTGACATGGCGCTACCAATCGAAGATCTAGATTTAACAGTTCGTTCTTATAACTGCTTGAAGCGCGAAGGCATTCATACAGTTGGCGAATTGGTAAATCGTTCAGAAGCAGACTTGATGGATATTCGTAACTTCGGTTCGAAATCGATTGATGAAGTAAAAGCAAAACTTGTATCAATGGGAATGTCTCTAAAGGATAGCCCAGCAGGTTTTGATCCAACTAAGCATGCAAATTACGGCGCAAATGACGATGATTTCGTCGACGCTGAATAAGCGGATTAGCAGATAGGTAAGTAGGAGAAGCACTATGCCAACACCATCAAAAGGTCCTCGTCTTGGATCCGGTCCAGCACACGAGCGGTTGTTACTTGC
>JBDKLQ010000077.1:0-6266 GCA_039795555.1 Actinomycetota bacterium | reverse complement strand
GCGCTCTGCCATCTGTAACACCATCTGAGCCAGCGCCGGTTTTTCGCGAAGTTTTTTTAGCTCCGGTAAATTTTCAATCGCTTTGGCGATATTGCGAGCGCGAATATGTGGCATTGATTTTGCAAGTAAATCAATCTCTACCTGTGGCAAACCTAAAGCTTTCCCGGTGTCGCGAATCGCATTGCGAGCGCGATAAGTTTCGACCATCGCAACTGTGGCGCTAGCTTCGCCATATTTTTTTAAAACTAGATCATAAATTTCTAATCGCCGCGCTGATTCAACATCTATATCGATATCTGGCAATGCCCGTCGAAGCGGCGAACAGAAGCGCTCCATCAATAAGCCGTAGCGAATGGGATCTACACCGGAGATTCCAAGCAGGTGACAAATAATTGAACCAGCGCCACTGCCGCGCGCTGCCACTCGAATTCCGCGCCCTTTGGCTAGTTCAACTACATCGGCAACGGTTGCAAAATAACTTTCATAACCAAGTGTGGCAACGGTAGTTAGCTCTTCAGATAAGCGTTCGCGAGCAGCGCGCAATTGATCGGCTGTTGAATAACGATCACTTAGCCCTGCTTCGCATCTTGCTCGTAAATCGGCAATCGTTATCTTGGTATCAGGTAATTGAATTGTTCCCAAGCCAAAATCACGCTCGGGTGAAAGGATGCAACTTTCCGCCAAACGTTGCGTCGCCTTTATTAGCTGTGCGCCGCGACCGCGGGTGACTTCATCAGCCAGTGCAGCCATGGCCGCGCCGGACTTTAAATAGCCTTCGCTATTTCGCCGTTCAACGCTACGACTAGTTAGCGGCGATAACAATCTGGTGGCATCCAAAATATCGGCTACTGGACCATCACTTTTATCGACCATCCGCACTGCATTGCTAATCACCACTGGCAATTCGTGTTCAATGGCAAAGTTATAAACCTGGGCTGCGCCAGCTGTTGATTTTGGACCATCGGGATTTAGATGAGAAACACATTCGATAAAACTCTCGCGGAAGTATCTTCGATATTTATTAAATTCAAGAAAGGGCTGGCGGCGATTTATAATTGCGGCAGTTACCGATGAATCTGGGCCATGCAAAATAAATAAATCTTTAGTATAAATAGATAATTCTTCTAACAACTCATGCGTAATTTGTTGCTCAGCTACCCCGCTCATAAATCTACAAAGCGCTGGCCAGCCATTTTCAGAACTTGCCAAGAGCGTTACCCGCCCGCCAGCTAATTTAATATTGACGCCAAGGATTGGTGCGATCCCAGCGTCTTTACATGCTGTAACAAAACGAATGGCGCCAGCTAAGTTATCGCGATCGGTTAATGCGAGCGCTGACATTTCAAGCTGATTGGCGCGAGCAACTAAATCTTTTGCCAGCGCAGTGCCATATTTAAATGAATATGCGCTCTGGCAATTTAAATGAGTAAACATCTATTTGAGAGCTTTAGGCGATTCGAATTAACCACTGCCCACTTTTTTCATCACGCTCTAATTCGAAGGTATTTAACGCACCGATTGGGGCGGCTTCGACGCGCCAAACTGCGCGTTCGTTATCGTCGGGGCGAACTTGGCCATCATCAATTCGATTCCACCAGCCACCAGATTCGCACCATCTAGTTAGCGTTGCGTGAATTCGAAATCTGCGACCGCGATAAGTGAACTCCACTGGCCCCTGGCCGTCGCAGAGCACATCTAAAGCGATTGCAGATTGTTCGAACATATGTTCGAAACTTAGCGCCGCCCCCTGACACGCGCAAGTGGCTGAGATAGTTGAAATTTCAACCATTTTTGAGATACTTTTCGCACGTACAAAACCCACACAAGGAGAAAAATGGACGCAGTATTAGCAATCGGCCGCATCTTGTTTGCGCTGATCTTTATCAATTCTGGAATCAACCACCTAACCAAGCTAGAAGCGATGGCTGGTTACGCGAAGTACAAGGGAGTTCCAGCAGCAAAGTTTGCAACCGTTGTTAGCGGATTAATGATCCTAGCTGGCGGAATTTTCATTGCGCTAGGAATCTACGCAGATCTAGGCGCATTGCTTCTTGCAATCTTCCTAATCCCAACTGCATTCATGATGCACGCTTTCTGGAAAGAGACTGATCCAACTGCAAAGATGAATGAAACAATCGGTTTCTTCAAGGATCTATCACTAGCTGGCGCAGCGCTAATCATCATGGCAGTGATTGCAAATGGTGCAGCTTACGGTTGGCACATCACAGGAACATTCTTCTAAGAAACACCTCCCAAATTAAAACCCGCGAGCAATCGCGGGTTTTTTTGTATGACGCTAAAGTTAAGTTAATGGAAATCATTGGCGCATTAATTGCCGGAAGTGCCATTGGCGCCGTGCTTGGCTTCATCGGTGCCGGAGGCGCAATGGTCTCAGTTCCAATTCTGACCAAACTCTTTGACTTTCCCATTCAACAAGCCACCATTGCTGCGTTGCCGATAGTTTTTACAGCTGCCCTGGCCGGCCTTTATGGTCGAATTCGTCGCAATGAAGTTTTGATCAAAGCAGCGCTAACAATAAGTGGAATTGGATTGATAACCAATGTTGCCGGTGCCCGATTATCGCAAACCTGGCCAGAAATAATTATTAAATTCGGATTTGCACTAATTCTGATTTCTGCCGGAATTTCAATGGTCCAAAAACATAACTATCAGGCTGAAAAAGAGCTTGGTACTCCGTTACTGATTTTTCTGGCACTTGTAATTGGATCATTTACTGGAATATTTGGAGTGGGAGGCGGCTTTTTAGCAATTCCAGTTTTAGTTAGGGGCTTTCATATTCCACTTTCAAAGGCGGCTGGCACTTCCCTTCTAATCATCTCGTTAAATTCATTAGTTGCCCTTTTTGCACATTTTGATAAATGGCGTGCCATCCCTTGGCATATTCCAATTTTGATGTCGATTTCAGCTGTTTTGGTCGCGATAATCGCTGGCCATCAGGTT
The DNA here is from genome assembly GCA_039795555.1 of Actinomycetota bacterium. Lineage (GTDB taxonomy): Bacteria > Actinomycetota > Actinomycetes > Nanopelagicales > Nanopelagicaceae > ZLKRG08. The sequence goes on along the minus strand of JBDKLQ010000077.1, from coordinate 3,305 downwards.
ACGAAGATTTCACCTGAAAAATTGCGGAAAAGTTTTGCTTCTTTACTCTTCGCCATTGCCATAATTACGCTGTTTTAAATTAAATTGACCCTATGAGCGAAAACCATCCATCGGTTCTGCGCGTAAAAGCAAAGATGGCAGAATTTGGAATGAATGGTGAAATAAAACATTTATCTGATTCGGCGCGAAGTGCGAAAGAAGCAGCGGAAGCATTGGGAATCGAAGTTGGGCAAGTAGCGTCTTCGATCGTTTTTAAATTACCTGATGGCTCAGCTCTGTTAGTAATAACAAGTGGCCGTCACCGGGTCGACACTGAATTAGTCGCAGCAGAACTTGGCGTTGAAAAACTTGGCCGAGCAGATGCGGATTATGTAAAAGAAGTGTCTGGTTTTGCCATTGGTGGCGTTGCACCGATTGGTTGGACAGCTCCGCCCGGAAAGATCATTCTTGATTTAGCGCTTAATGATTACGAAGTTGTCTGGGCTGCAGCTGGGCATCCGCATACTGTTTTCCCAACTTCATACACTGAACTTTTGCAAGTTACTGGCGTCATTCCGCTGCGTGTTGGTGAGTAAATGTCGATTCGCCACTTCACGCCAAAACGTAAATATCGAAAAGGAATTTCAGACCGAAATCGCAATTTCTTAATAGCAATTTTAGGATTTTCAATCATTGCCCAGATTTCCACAATTGCTTTTGTTGGATCAGCCCGCATTTTGGCCTCAATGCTGAGTGCAATAACTTTGGCGTTGTTTTGCATTTTCCATGCTCAATTTTCATATGGCACAAAATATGCCTCGCTTTACTTTCTAATTACAGTAATTTTCAGTATCGCAATTGAAACTATGAACGTGGCAACTGGTTGGCCATTTGGTGAAATTGTTTATAGCGACAAATTTGGACCGAAAATATTTGGGACGCCACTTTTTGTAATTATTGGTTGGTTAATGATGGTCCATCCAATCTTGGTCTTGGCGCGACAGATTTCTAAACATTGGATATTCTTTTTTGGAGGGTTGGGACTTGCTGCTTGGGATCTTTTTCTAGATCCGGTGATGGTGAAATTTGGCTTCTGGGAATGGCGACCTTTTAGTAAATCATTGCCATTGGTTCCGGCTATGCCGATATCAAATACTTTTGGTTGGCTACTAAGTGGCATGGCGTTGATGGCCATTTTGAATTACTTTCTACCGAAGGAGCGTCGTAAGGGTGGCCTCGATTTTAAACTCGTTGTCTTATTGCTATCTTGGAATTGGGTTTTCCAATTACTTGTTAATATTTTTGTGTTTCAAAATTACGGTGTTGCGTTAATTGGTGGAATTGGCTTTGGAATTTTATTGATTCCACTTGTTTATAAAAGCCTACTTGGCGATGTTTAGATTTTGAACAATTTGACAAGTTGAATCTGAATTGTTCATAGTGAAAAAATGGAGACCTGGGGCGCCTACTCGAATCAATTCTTCACAAAATTCGGTCGCGATTTCAATTCCAACTGTACTTACATCACTTTCTGAAACCGAATTAAGTCGCTTAGCAACCGAGTCAGGAATTGAAGTACCAGAAAGTTCGGCCATTCGATTCAATTGCTTTAAGTTTGTAATCGGCAAAATTCCTGGAATAACTGGAATGTTCACACCTTTTTTAGCTAAAGCTGAGACTAATTGCTCCCATTTATTTACATCGAAGAAAAATTGTGTCGTAGCAAAAGTTGCGCCTAATTTGGCTTTCTGAACTAAGACGTCCAGATCTTGCGTTGGATTTGCGGCTGATGCTGGATGGCCATCTGGAAAAGCTGCAACGCCAACTTTAAATCCCTTAGAGATTGCTAATTCAACTAACTGATCGGCATGATCAAATCCATTAGGTGTACTTATCCATTTGGCACGTGGTCCATCAGCAGGGTCGCCTCTAAGCGCTAATACTTGCTTAATTCCTGCCGCTTTGTATTTATTTAAAATATCAACTAGTTCGAGTTTGGTCGAGCCTACACAAGTTAAGTGTGCAACAACTTCAAATTTTGCTCGATCCATAATTTCAGACGTAATCCGGATTGTGCGATCACGCGTTGAACCGCCGGCACCGTATGTGACCGATACAAAATCAGGTTTGATCGGTTTTAGCGATTCCAAAGCGGTCCATAATCTCTCTTCACCGGCGCTATCTTTGGGCGGGAAGAATTCGAATGAGATACTTGGCGCTGAATTCACTGATAGAGGTTACCAACCATGAATGATTTAGCTTCATTGCGAGGCGCAATAGAAGCTGAATTATCTGATTTTATTAGCTCTGAGAATCAAAATTTGATTGACGTTGATATCGAGTTGTCGCCGGTTGCTGCCGCCCTTAGCCAATACATTCTCCAAGGTGGGAAACGAATCCGACCAATTTTTGCGCTAGTTGGATATTTAGGAGCCGGAGCAACATTAAATCCCGCAGTAATAAAAGCGGCTGCAAGTTTGGAATTACTACAAGCGTGCGCATTAATTCATGATGATTTAATTGACGGTTCGGATAATCGCCGAGGAATGCCATCAATTCATAAAAATTTTGAAAAATATCATTTGACTAACCATCGTGCTGGGAATCCAACTAATTTTGGCTCCGCAGCTGCGGTTCTACTTGGTGATCTGGCTTTAGTTTGGTCAGATAAGTGCATCAATGATTCCAAAATAAGTACCGAAGCGCGATTATTACTTAATCCAATTCACGATTCGATGCGAATTGAAATTATGGCTGGTCAGTATTTAGATGTATTAGAACAAACTATGACAAATACCAGCGTCGAACGGGCGCTGAAAATTGCTAGATTCAAATCTGGGAAATACACGATCGAACGTCCGCTTCATTTTGGGGCGGCGCTTGCAGTGCCAAAAAACTTCAATACATTAATTTCGATTTACTCCGAATATGGCCTACCTCTTGGCGAAGCATTTCAATTGCGTGATGATTTGCTCGGAGTCTTTGGCGACCCGACGGAAACTGGAAAACCTGCCGGAGATGATCTGCGAGAAGGTAAGCGAACGGCCCTCATTGCATATACCTACGATCGAAGCGAAACCGGCAATAGAAAAGTATTGGATTCGCTACTTGGAAAAGCCGATTTAAATTTGGCTGAGATTGAAAATTTGCGTGAGGTCATAGTCGATTCCGGTGCAAAAACTCACGTTGAAGATTTAATCGAAAAATTAGCTGAAGAAGCGTTAGATGCAATTAATCGAAATGAAATTAGCCCTGAGGCTAAAACTTTATTGATTGAACTAGTCTCTATTGCAACAAAACGGAGCAAGTAAGTAGACTTGTAACAA
>JBDKLQ010000076.1:0-5977 GCA_039795555.1 Actinomycetota bacterium | reverse complement strand
AAAACAAGTTTCCGCTTTTACTCATACCTGTTTCATGATTGCGCCTTATCTTGGTTATATTGAAGTTTGCGAAGCACTTAATCGGTTGACGCCAGGTAAGTTTGCAAAAAAGAGTTCGCTATTTAATTCGGGTGCCGAAGCAGTTGAGAATGCGATAAAGATTGCCCGCCATTACACAAAGCGCAGCGCAATTGTCGTTTTCGAACATGCCTATCACGGCCGAACAAATTTAACTATGGGAATGACCGCGAAAAATATTCCATACAAAGAAGGTTTCGGTCCATTTACGCCAGAAATTTATCGAATGCCGATGGCTTATCCATTCCGCTGGCCAGGTGGTCCAGCTGCGTGTGAAAAAGATGCGCTAAATGTGGTGCTTTCGAAAATTGAAAAAGAAGTTGGTGCCAAGAACGTTGCGGCAATCGTAATTGAACCAATTCTCGGTGAAGGTGGATTTATTGTGCCGCCAAAAGGTTTCTTGCCGGGATTGCAGAAATTTGCGAACGAAAATGGTGCGCTATTTATTTGCGATGAAGTGCAGACTGGATTTGCCCGAACTGGTCAAATGTTTGCTTCGGAGGATGAAAGCCTCGAACCAGATTTAATTACAACTGCAAAAGGTATTGCTGGTGGATTGCCACTTGCCGCAGTTACCGGTCGCGCTGAAATCATGGATGAAATTCACGCTTCTGGACTTGGCGGAACTTTTGGTGGTTCACCAGTTGCCTGTGCAGCTGCAATTGGGGCAATTAAAACTATCGAAGAAGAAAAATTAGCCGATCACGCTAAGCAGTTGGGTGAAATCATTTTCAAGAGATTAAATGCAATGAAAGCTAAATACCCAACAATTGGCGATGTTCGCGGGCGTGGCGCTATGGCTGCAATTGAATTGGTAAAACCTGGCACCACCGAACCAAATGCCGAATTACAAGCGGCCGCAATCAAAAAGTGTCAGCAAGAGGGCGTTTTGATTTTGAGCGCCGGAACTTACGGAAACGTAATCCGATTATTGCCGCCGCTGGTGATTACTGACGACCAGTTAAATGAAGGGCTTGATGTATTAGAAAGCGCGTTAGCGATCTAACAAGTTTTTCGTTGGGTTGTATTTAATTCCCTTTTTACGCGCGGTAATTGCACTTAGCGCTTCTAGCACTACGCGATTTGCCAATATGGCAGTTATATCGGCGCTATCAAATGGTGGCGCAACTTCGACAATATCAATTCCGACAACTGGTAGCTCTAAACAAATCCGACGGACTGCTTCTAATAATTCACGACTTGTCATGCCGCCAGGTTCTGGTGTGCCAGTTCCGGGCGCCATACCAGGATCAACTACATCAATATCTACCGATAAGAAAACCCCGTCGCAACCATCGGTAAGTGTTGCAAAACTTTCATCTAAAACTGCTTTCATTCCGCGATGATGTATTTCCGTCATTTCATAGGAGCGCATTTTTTGATCGCGCATCCATTCAATTGTTTTGTTATCTGGCCAATAACCGCGAAGTCCTAATTGCAAAAAGCGATCACCGCGCACTGCACCAGATTCAATTAATCGCCGCATTGGTGTGCCGTGGCCAACTAATGCGCCCCACTGATCTTCGCCGGTATCCGCGTGGGCATCAAAATGAATCATCGAAATTTTGCCTTTGCCACGATGATTTGCAATGCCAGCAACGTCGGCGGAAGCAATCGAATGATCACCACCAAGTACAACCGCAATTGCACCAGCGCGACTAATTTTTTCAGTTGCCGCTTCTAAAATTTTTAGAGATTTAACTAAATCCATTCCGGGCATCAATAAATCGCCGGCGTCATAAACTTTTAATTCTTTTAACGAATCCACCCGGAGCGCTAAATGAGGCCGTTCACCATCATGTGGCAAGTAATCGCCCATCCGAATTGCTTGTGGTCCAAACTTTGCACCACTGCGATGGCTAGTTCCAGAATCAATTGGTGCGCCAACAATAATTACATCAGCATCCTTATATGTTTCAGGCTCATCTAAATCGCACGCCGGAATACCTAAGAAGGTAAATGCTGGCCCATACATATTGCCGTAGTTGGTCATGAAATCTTTCGTTTCCGTCCAATAAATTGCCCCGCAATCACAATTGCCAGCGCCAAAATAAACATCGCCGAACCGATTACGTTTGCTTGAGCGGGTATGCCACGAGCTGAAGCAACGTAAACAAACTTAGGGAAAGTCATCAAAGTTCCCGAATTGAAGTTGGTGATAATGAAATCATCAAAGGACAAACTAAATGCCAAAAGCGCAGCAGCTGCGATGCCGGGCATAACTAGTGGTAACGTCACGCGGCGGAAAGTTTCAAATTCATTGGCATATAAATCCATCGCAGCTTGTTCTAACCTTGGATCCAACGAAGCAATTCGAGCCTTAACAGTTGTCACTACGAACGAAATACAGAACATCACGTGAGCAATCACGGTGGTTAAAAATCCAGGATTGATTTTGAAAGTCAAAAACATGGCCAGTAGCGAAGCACCAAGCACAACTTCAGGAGTAGCCATTGGCAAGAAAATTAAGGTGTTAACACCGCTGCGACCCTTAAAGCGATGGCGACCTAAGGCAAAGGCAATCAGTGTTCCTAAGATTGTCGAAAAGAGCGTGGCAATCAAACCAATTTGAATTGAATTACCAAGCGCACGACAAACTTCTGGCGCGCCGCATGGATTTTGCCAATTAGCTAATGTGAAACCGCGCCAGACTAAATTTGATTTTCCGCCATCGTTAAATGAAAAGGCCATCGTGTAGGCAATTGGAATAAATAGATAGGCAAAACCAAATACCGCATAAATCCGGATGATGTTTTTACCAAACCACCGCCAAGTGCGCTTCATACCAATTCATCCGTTCCGCTTCGACGGATATATACCGTAACCAAAATCAAAATCGCGGCCATCAACATAAATGAAAGCGATGCCGCAGTTGGGTAATCAACAATTCGAAAGAAAGCCGAATCAATTACGTTACCGAGCATCTTGGTTTGCGGTGAACCTAAGATTGCAGCATTTACATAATCACCGGCAGCTGGAATAAAGGTAAGCAAAGTGCCAGCTACAACACCGGGCATCGACAATGGCACCGTTACTTTTCTAAATGTTGTAAATGCATTGGCATATAAATCCCCCGCTGCTTCCAATGTGCGGACATCGATTCGTTCGAGCGAGGCATAAAGTGGCAGAGTCATAAATGGCAAGAAGTTATAAGTCATGCCAGAGACCACGGCAAAGGCGCTAGCAGTTAATGAAGTCTGTGGGCCAATCAAATGCAAACTTCTAAGTGTTTGAACTACCGGACCCTCTTCACCCAAAATCTGTTTCCAGGCAATGGTACGAAGCAAAAACGAAGTAAAAAATGGCGCCACAACCAATACCAAAAGAATGTTCTTATATTTGCCGGATTTAAATGCAATGGCATAAGCAAGTGGATAAGCAATTGCTAGCGCCAAAATGGTGGTCAAAATTGCAAACAAAAAGGAGCGACCAAATTGCTCTTTACTATTTAAAAATGCGTCAATGTAATTGGCAAATCTAAAAGTCTGCTGATATTGGCCGATCTCAGCGCCTGGTGCTTTAGTCTGAGTCGAAGTTGCTGCCAAGTTAGCAATCGGCAAAATAAAGAAAACAAATAAGAATAATAATCCTGGCGCCAATAATAAATAAGGCAAGCGCCCCTTTTTCTGTAACTTCGATGCGCTATGCGTTGCAACGCTATGCAAAAATGCCACGGCTAATCCGGATCTACTTGTGAACCAGCTTTAACATCTTCGCTGCCATCTAAAGCAAAAGTAAATTTCGGCATCCACTGCAACCGAACTAAATCGCCAACTTCTAACATCGGCGTAGTTCCATCATTTTGTTCAAAGACCATTAACTCTTGACCCCATGGCATTTCGACTTGATATTGGGTCGATACGCCGATAAATGAAACGTCGACTACTTTTCCGCCACGCAAAACATTGCCGTCGGCAGCTTCTTTTTCGTAATCGATATCAATTTTTTCCGGACGAATTCCAATCAGTACCGAATTGCCATCGCTATGGCTGCGGTTCTTGGCAACTGTGACTTTCTGACCATGAACTTCGATGATGTTGTTATCACCATCGGTACCAACAATCTGTCCCTTAATTAAATTAGATTGTCCAAGGAAGTTAGCCACGAAAACTGTCCGTGGATTTTCGTATAAATCTTCTGGTGTACCCATCTGTTCGATTCGACCTTCGTTCATAACCGCGATGGTGTCGGCCATCGTCATTGCTTCTTCTTGGTCGTGGGTTACGTGAACGAAAGTTAAACCAACTTGAGTTTGAATCCACTTCAACTCAATTTGCATCTGGCGCCGAAGTTTCAAATCAAGTGCGCCAAGTGGTTCATCTAAAAGTAATAGCGCTGGTCTGTTAACAATGGCGCGAGCAAGCGCAATGCGTTGTTGTTGACCACCTGAAAGTTGAGTTGGCTTGCGATCTGCTAGATGCGGTAGCTCTACCAATTTCAAAGCTTTTTCAACTTCCGCTTTCACATCTTTGATCCCGCGGCGGCGCAAACCGAACGCGATATTTTCAAAAATAGTTAAATGTGGAAAGAGCGCATAATTTTGAAACACGGTATTAACTGGGCGTTGATAAGGGCGCGTATCAGTGATGTCGGTAGCACCGATTTCAATTTTGCCTTTAGTTGGTTCTTCCAAACCAGCAATCATTCGAAGCGTTGTGGTTTTGCCGCAACCAGAAGGTCCAAGGAGTGCAAAAAAGGAACCTTCCGGAATCGTTAAAGTTAAATCATCGACCGCGACAAAATCACCAAAACTTTTGGTGATATTTGTAAGTTTTAAATCGCCGCGCGCAGAGGTAGAGGCATCGGCCACTACTAATTACCAACTGCTTTCTGGAAAGCAGTTGAAAATTCAGTTTCCTCTGCCGGTGTTAACGGACGGAATACCTGCAAGCGCGATTGCGTCTTTGCGGTTGGGAAAATCAATTCATTCTTTGCAAGAGCTGGATCGATCTTCTCCATTTCAGCTTGCGCACCAACAACCGGGCAAACATAAGTTACGTAAGCCGCAACTTCAGCCGCCACTGCTGGGTCGTAGTAGTAATTGATCAATTTTTCGGTCTCAGTTTGCAATTTGCTGGTGTAAGGAATGATCATGTTGTCATTCGAGAATGTGCCACCAGAATCTGGGATCGCGAAATCAAATTTGCCATCATTTTCAGAAGCTAATTGATACGCATCGCCCGACCAGCCAATAACGGCCACGGCATCGCCAGAAATTAAATCTTCCTTGTAATCATTGCCCTTTACTTGGCGAATCCAGCCATCGGCGATTTTCTTCTGCAAGAAATCAATTGCATTCATAAATTGATCTTTAGTGAATTTCGAAATATTTACACCTTGATACATCATGATGATGCCGATGGTGTCGCGCATTTCGGATAAAACTTCAATCTTTCCCTTATTTGCCGGCGCGAATAATTGATCCATGGTTTTGATTCCACCTGGAACTTTCTCTTTATTCCAAGTGAAGCCACCCATGATTCCTTGCCAAGTTAAAGAATTTTTACGACCTGGATCAAATGCGACATTCTTTAAAGTCGGCAAAATATTTTTACCATTTGGAATGTTTTCGTAATTTAATTCTTTGGCATAACCTAAACGAATCCATCGGGCTGCCATCCAGTCCGTTGGGCAGACTAAATCGTAACCAATGTCTTTCTTTAACTTTAATTGGCCTTGAACTTTGCCCCAAAACTCATCGTTATCGTTGTAATCTTCTAAATATGCAACGTTGATTCCGGATTCTTTTTTGAATTTCTCAAGAGTTGGGTACTTCTTTGTTTTGCTGTCGTAATCTAAATACAGCGTCCAATTGCCCCACCGAACCGTGTTCGCATCAACTTTATTTCCACCACCGCTACCGCAAGCAGCTAAAAATGCCGCACCTGAAACTGCGCCC
>JBDKLQ010000075.1:0-4066 GCA_039795555.1 Actinomycetota bacterium | reverse complement strand
TAATGCCACCAAAATTGATAGCACAATTACTACAAACTTCTTTTCGCTCGCAACCAAATTGGTCCAAAGCAAGAAAGCGACAGCAGCTACCGCAGCAATAAGACCGTATCTAATTGCAAGTTTGCGAGCACGATTTCGAATTTCGCCAGCAGTCTTTAATGAGAGGAAAATCGCGCCATGGGTTAAGAAGACCGTTAAAGTAACCACCCCGCCAAGCAACGCATATGGATTTAATAAATTAAAGAATCCGCCGGTGTATTCCAGCGCACCGGTTGCAGATTTCTCTATTGGAACGCCCCGAACAATATTTGCAAAAGCTACGCCCCAAAGAATTGCGGGAACTGCGCTTGAAATAATGATTGCGATATCCCAGCGACTGCGCCATTCGGCTCGCCCATATTTACTGCGATATTCAAAGGAAACACCACGAACGATTAGTCCAACTAGAATTAGGAAAAGTGGTAAATAAAATCCACTAAATAGGGTGGCATACCACTCCGGAAACGCCGCAAAAGTGGCGCCACCTGCTACAAGTAACCAAACTTCATTTCCATCCCATACTGGACCTAGCGTTGTTAAAACTGCTCGCCTTTCGGCTTCGTTTTTTGCCACTTGTGGCAACAGCATTCCCACACCGAAATCAAAGCCTTCGAGGATGAAGTATCCAATCCATAAGACAGCTATCAGAATAAACCAGATCGTTTGTAGTGACATTTCATCTCCTCCTAGTAAGCCATGGCTAGCGGTTTGTCATCTGAGCCACCAATTTCACTTGGCTCTTGATAAATAATTTCTGGATCAGGGCCGAGTTGAATTGCGCGAAACATTAATTTCACTTCGATTGCAGCAAGGATGCCGTAAAGCACTACATAACCAATCAATGTAATCCAAAGCGAAGTCGCACTTACCATTGGGCTAACGCCATCGGCAGTTTTAGCAATTCCAAATACTGTCCAAGGTTGCCGTGCAGTTTCAGTGAAAATCCAACCAAATGAGTTAGCAACAAGAGGTAAGAACGGAAGTGAAATCATTGCTGGCGCGAACCATTTACCACTTGGTGTTTTTCCGCGACGCATTTGCCAAAGTGCAAGTAATGCGAATATGAGTGCAATAGCTCCAAAGCCGATCATCAGGCGGAAACCCCAATATGCCATTGGAATATTTGGTTTGTAATTGCCCTCACCAAATTGCTCAACATATTTAGCTTGTAAATCGTTAATTCCTTCTACCCTGCCATTGAAGTCACCGGTCGATAAGAATGACAACATGTTTGGAATCCCAATCTGGAATACCGATCTTGATCCATCAAGTGTGCCAATAGTTAGTAACGAGAACGGTGCGCCACTTTCAGTTTGATAAAGTGCCTCAGCGGCAGCCATCTTCATTGGTTGCTGTGTAGTCATAATTCGTGCAGTCCAGTCACCGGTCACACCAATTACTAAGAATGACAAAATCATCGTTACCAGCCCTAATTTCAAAGTTGATTTCGACATGATCAATTCACGCTTACGTGCGATTAGCCAACCAGAAACACCCGCCACAAATGCTCCTGCGGTGAATAACGCAAATGCAATGGTGTGAGTAAACGATGCAACCGCTGTATTTTGTGTCAAGACCTTTACGATGCTTGTTAATTCTGCGCGGCCTTTAGCTTCATTCATGACATAACCAACCGGGTGTTGCATCCATGCGTTAGCTGCCAAAATAAAATATGCAGAGAGAACTGTTCCGGTTGCAGCAGCCCAAATTGATGCTAAATGCAATTTCTTAGGCAAACGATCCCAACCGAAAATCCAAATACCAAGGAAAGTTGATTCAAGGAAGAATGCAAGCAAACCTTCCATAGCCAATGGGGCGCCGAATATATCACCCACAAATCTTGAATAGTTTGACCAATTCATTCCAAACTGGAATTCTTGAACGATTCCAGTTACAACTCCCATTGCAAAATTTATTAAGAATAATTTTCCGAAAAATTTTGTCGCTCTTAAATACTTGGCGTCTCCTGTGCGATACCAAGCGGTTTGTAGCCCAGCAACTAAAAAACCGGTTCCGATTGTGATCGGCACAAATAGGAAGTGATAAACCGTAGTTGCAGCAAATTGCCAGCGGGCTAGATCAAGTGCGCTCATTTAATCCTCCAATAGTTCAACTTGAATACGAGAAAATTCTGCTCTTTGAAAAAAATGTATGAGCTCGTTTTGGCTGTGGGCGTCCTCACGAACCATTTTTTACGCGTAAAAATGCTGAGTGCCAGCTCTCAATTTCGCCCTGATTTATCTTTCAGGTAAAGTTCGCATCCGTTCGAAAATTTCGTAATTAGTTAATTAAAAGGAGACTGCAGTGGCATCTGTTTGCGATATCTGCGGCAAAGGCCCGAGCTTTGGAAACAATGTTTCCCACTCGCAGGTAAAGACTCGTCGTCGTTGGAATCCAAATATCCAGCGCGTGCGCACACTTGTAAAAGGTGTAACTAAGCGCCAGAACGTATGCACTTCCTGCCTTAAAGTCGGCAAAGTCGCGCGTTAATTTCTAATTTTTAAAATGTTCCCAGCCATTTTCGATGGCTGGGATTTTTTTTAACTTTATTCCACTTCCCTCTACTACGCTGCCAATTTTGAAATGTGGCAAATTCTTACCAGTGGCGAGAAAGGCGTGATCTTCGCCCCCACCCAAAATAAATTGCCAGACATTTTTACCCAATTTATCGGCTAATGAATTTAACTCTGCAAAATCTTGATGGGTGGAAATCAATTCACCATCTAACTCAAGGCAAACGCCACTTGCCTCTGAAATTTGCCCACCTTGAATCAATACCGAATCACTAACATCACAAAGTGAACTAGCCACTTTTGCTAATTTAGAACCATTTTCATAATCAACGGACGGAGCTTTATGTTCAGAGATTGCAAATTTATCTAACTCATCATCGTCAATTGACTTTTTTAATAATTCCAATCCAGCTGCCGACCAACCAGTCAGATTTGATAAATAAATATCATCCCCGACTTGGGCGCCACTTCGAGTAGTTGGTTGTTTACATTCGCCAAATGCCGTAATGCTTATTACGAGTTGAGCGGCCCGACTTAAATCGCCACCTATTACTTGCGCATCTAATAAGCGAGCTTCATCGGCAATTCCTCGAGCAATATCCAATATGAAATCTAAATCTTCGTTTCCGGTAGCGCCAAGAGCTACAACCAAATATTTTGCAGTCCCACCCATTGCAATTACATCTGCCAAATTTGCAGCAGCGCATTTCCTACCAATTTGGATTGGATTAGACCAACTTGATTTGAAATGAACGCCCTCAACTGCCATATCTGTTGTGATTACGATGGAATTTTCAGGACGGGCTACTACAGCACCGTCATCGCCAATTCCGACTAAAACATCAGAATTACCTTCGGCGAATATTTCGGCCAGGTTAACAATTACCTCGCGTTCGCTCCAACTCATGCGTGTAACTCTACTTGTAACCTTATTCGCTGTTGCAACTTAGAATTAACTTGGATAACTTAACGCCATGTCAATTCAGGCTTACATTTTGATCCAGACCGAAGTTGGTAAAGCATCTTCAGTAACGAAAGCAGTTTCAGCAATTTCTGGCGTGACGTTAGCTGAAGGCGTAACTGGACCATACGATGTAATCATGCGCTGTGAGGCGCCTTCCATGGAAGATTTTGGTCGGGTTATTTTGTCTAAAGTTCAATCGGTACCGGGAATTACCAGAACGCTAACTTGCCCTGTTACCGGCAATTTTTAATTAACTCCGAAATAATTTCAGAGTAAGAAACACCGCTTTGGTTCCATAATTTTGGAAAAACTGAAGTCGGCGTAAAGCCCGGCATAGTATTCAATTCATTAATTATTAATTCACCATCAGCGGTATAAAAAAAATCTACTCGGGCAAGTCCCTTGCAACCCAGTGAATCAAATGCAATTAGCGCCGAATCTCTAATTTTTTCTGATACTTCCGCGGGTAAATCTGCCGGAATTACAACTGTAGTTGCGCCATCTAAATATTTTGCTTCGAAATCATAAAATTCAAATTTTGGATCGATTT
>JBDKLQ010000074.1:0-12105 GCA_039795555.1 Actinomycetota bacterium | reverse complement strand
CTTCAACAATGTCATGCATATCTTTGATTCCTTGGCGAACCATCAACGTTCGCTCCAGACCCATACCAAAAGCAAATCCACTATAAACATTGGTATCTATTCCACAATTTTCCAAGACAATCGGATTAACCATCCCGCAACCGCCCCATTCAATCCACCGACTATTGAAAAATACATCTACTTCAGCGCTTGGTTCGGTGAATGGGAAAAAGGACGGCCGCAATCTCGTAATTGCGTTCGGACCAAACATTTTATGTGCGAAATCATCTAGCGCGCCTTTTAGATGTGCCATTGATATCCCTTTATCAATCACCAATCCCTCTACTTGATGAAACACTGGACTATGTGTTGTATCTAATTCATCTGCTCGATAAGTACGTCCCGGCGAAATCACGTAAATTGGTGGTTGCTGCGAAAGCATGGTGCGAACTTGAACCGGTGAAGTATGTGTTCTTAAAACCAATCCTGAAGAGAGTGGTTCGATGAAAAAAGTATCTTGCATGGTTCGAGCAGGATGATCTGCTGGAATATTCAAGGCGTCAAAATTGAGCCACCCAGCCTCTAGTTCAGGACCTTCAGCTATTGAATATCCCAGCGAGAGAAAATAATCTGAAATTTCATTCTTGATAACGGTAATTGGATGCAAACCACCGCGATGATTTGTGCGGGCCGGTAGCGTTACATCTACAATCTCTTCGAGTAACACTTTGTTGTCGCGTTCAATTTCTAACTCAGTTAATCGTTTCTCAAATTCGGCCGCAATTTGCGCTTTTGCGCCACCAACGAGTTTGCCCAATTCCGCTTTCTGCTCAGCTGGAACCGTGGCTAATGATCTAGAGGCAAGTGAAATTGGAGACTTATCACCCAAATGTAAAATTTTTGAATTTTTTAAGTCGTCAAGATTCTTTGAAGCTTTAAAAGCTGATTTCGCATCCGCTACCCACGAAGCGATTTCACCCGAATTCATGCGGTGGAGTCTATCTTCCCTTTGAAATTTCATGCATAACAATTGCCGCAGCCGCCGATAAATTTAAACTTTCAGCTTTGCCGGTCATTGGGATTGAAACTGTGATGACCTCAGCCTCGTCATTATTGAAACCTCTGGCTTCATTTCCAAAAATCCAGATGGCAGGTTTGGTTACATCTATTTCCGTTAGAGATAAAGTTCCATGTGAAGTTAAGAGGTATTTGGTCTTATTTGAAATTTCTTCAAGTTCAACACCTTGAAATATTGGTAGATGGAATATCGATCCCGCGGTAGCTCGAACTACCTTAGGAGAGAATAGATCCACGCTATTTGGTGAAGTCACAATTGCGCTTAAACCCATGGCATCAGCGCTTCGTAAAATCGTTCCAGCGTTTCCGGGATCTTGAATTTCGTGCAAATAGATTACGGTTTCATCAGCCAAAACAGATTTATCAAAATTAGGAATCCGGCATATTGCAATAATTCCCTGCGGCGTAGTTGCATCCGACATCGCCTTGGCGACTGATTCTGAGATTTCGACAATTAATTTGGGATCAACTTTGACGTTATTTTCCGCCAAACGTTTCTGGCCATCCGTCGTTAAATAGAGAACTTTTACCGCATTGGCAGCAAGAGCTTCGCGTACCGGTTGGAGCCCTTCGGAGATAAATTCGTTCTTTTCGTAACGATCTTTTTTAGAAGAAAGAAGAGCCTTCACTCGCCCCACATGAGACGATTGAAGGCTCTCAATCATTGCCAAATTTAATTTACGCTAAATTCTTACGAGCAACTTCAACTAGCGCTTTGAATGCTGCTGGATCGTTAATTGCCAAATCTGAAAGGACACGGCGATCAACTTCGACGCCTGCCGCCTTAATTCCTTGAATAAAACGATTGTAGGTTAATCCATTTGCACGCGATGCCGCATTGATTCGTTGAATCCAAAGCTGACGGAAATCGCCTTTCTTGTCTTTACGATCATTGAAGGCGTAAATCATTGAGTGTGTAAGTTGTTCTTTCGCCTTGGTAAAAAGGCGAGAACGTTGACCACGATAGCCCGCTGCACGTTCTAAAGTTGTGCGACGTTTCTTTGCCGCGTGTACTCCGCGCTTAACTCTTGCCATTATTCGTCACACTCCTTACTTGAGACCAAGCATGCGCTTAGCGGTAGTTGTTGTGGTTGGTTTTGCAGCCGACTCAGTGCTTAAGCGACGAGTTAAGCGTGATGACTTGCGCTCTAGTAAGTGACGCTTACCGGCCCGCTCGTGCATGATTTTTCCAGAACCAGTGACTTTAAAGGTTTTCTTTGCGCCACTGTGCGTTTTCATCTTTGGCATATTTCCCTCTTAACTTTCGCCTGCAGTTTTCTTTTTGCTCTTACCCTTTGCCTTCACCGGACCAAGCACCATTGTCATATTTCGTCCCTCTTGCTTTGGGGCGAATTCAACAATTGCCACTTCCGCTACATCTTCAGCTAGACGCTGAAGTAGTTTGAAGCCAAGTTCTGGCCGAGATTGCTCGCGGCCGCGAAATTGAATTGTCACCTTTACTTTGTCGCCGCCAGTTAAAAACCTTTCGATTTGACTCCGTTTGGTTTCATAATCGTGGTTTTCAATTTTGGGGCGAAGCCGGATCTCTTTGACCACAATGTGCGTCTGGTTTTGACGTTGTTCACGCGCCTTCTGCGCCATCTCGTACTTGTACTTTCCAAAGTCCATGATTTTGCAGACCGGTGGATTTGCATCTGGTGAGATCTCAACAAGATCTAACCCAACTTCATCCGCCATTTTCAGCGCTCGATCTACATCAACTACGCCAACTTGTTCGCCGTCATAATTGATAAGTCGAATTTCCGGTACACGAATGCGATCGTTAATACGCGGTTCTGTGGTGATAATTGCTCCTTCGCTTCTCCGTTAACAAGCGAAAAAGAGCGCAAGAAAAAATCAAACTTCTGACTTTTTACCAGTTCGCTTAATGCGAAGTAGGTGGGATTTCTCCTCTTGCGGCAAACTTTCGTCGCCGGTCAATGAACGCAGTCTACTTTAGTGGGGTTATAAAGGTGAAATCGAGGTTTGGCCAGCCATAGCGTGAAAGCCGCCATCTACGTGAATTATCTCCGCAGTGGTCATTGGGAACCAATCTGAAAGAAGGGCCACAGCAGCCTTCGCAGTTGGTACCGGATCTGACACTTCCCATTTGAGCGCAGATCTTGAATTCCATAAATGCTCAATTTTTTCAAATCCTGGAATTGATTTAGCTGCCACGGTTTTCAAAGGTCCAGCTGAAACAAGATTTATCCGAACATTGTCTTTGCCCAAATCTCTAGCTAGATAACGCATGGTTGCTTCTAACGCAGCTTTAGAAACGCCCATCCAATCATAAATTGGAAATGCTTGTTGACCATCAAAATCGAGTCCCACTATGGAAACGCTAGGACCAAAGACTGATTTACAAGCTACAGTTAATGATTTCAATGAAAAGGCTGAAACCTGGATTGCAGTTGAAACATCTGACCATGGCGTATTTAAGAAGTTACCACCAAGTGCAGTTTCAGGTGCAAAAGCAATAGCATGAACAATTCCGTCTATTTGGCCAAGATAATCTTTAATTTGTGGCGCTAAATTTTTTAAATGTTCCTCATTTGTAACATCGAGTTCTATGACCGGTACTGGCTTTGGTAGCCGTGATGAAATTCGTTGAGTGATGCTCATAGCCCGTCCGAACGAGCTCAAAATAACGTCAGCACCTTCTTCTTGCGCGATTCGAGCAATATGAAAAGCGATTGAGCCGTCAGTAAGTACGCCAGTTACAAGAATTTTTTTACCGGCAAGAATTCCAGTTGTGCTCGCCATTTAATGTCCCATTCCCAATCCCCCATCAACTGGGATAAGTGCACCAGTAATATAACTTGCAGCTTCTGAAGCTACAAACTTAACTACTTGAGCAATTTCATCTGGCGTACAAAATCTGCCGAGCGGTACAGCTTTTGCGATTTCATTCTTCCGTTCTTGTTCAAGTACGGCGGTCATATCTGTTTCAACAAATCCTGGTGCGATCACATTAGAAGTGATTCCACGGCTACCCAACTCGCGGGCAAAGGATCTAGCCATTCCAACCATTCCAGATTTGCTTGCAGAGTAATTAACTTGACCAGCCGACCCAATTCCGCCAACCACCGACCCAATGAAAATTAATCTTCCCTTTTTCAATTTAAGTAAACCCTTGGTCGCACGACGGGCAACACGAAATGCGCCAGCAAGATTTGCATTTATAACATCCAGAAAATCATCGTCCGTCATTCGCATGACCAACATGTCTTTAGTAATGCCAGCATTAGCCACAATCACTTCCGGAGTACCGAACTTCTCTTCAATTTCAGAAAAGGCCGCTTCGACGCTTTCAGTATTGGTGACATCCATCTTTACGGATTTGAATCCTTCGGGAGCCGACCCTGATCTGTAGGTCACAATGACATCTACCCCATCTGCCTTCAAAGCGTTGGCAATCGCCAGACCAATTCCGCGGTTTCCGCCAGTTACTAGGGCGAGTTTTGATGAACTCATGGAACTAACTTTATCCTTACTTCGTGGCGAAAGAGCCGATTTCAATTACGAACGCACCAGTAGCGCAAAGTGATGAACTACCTGGGCGAGCTAAGCGCTATTTCATCTCCATGATGATTAGAACTTTTTGTTTTCTTGGAGCAGTTTTCACGCCAAATCCTTGGCGTTGGTTCTTAATATTGGGTGCAGTGCTATTACCTTACATAGCGGTAGTAATTGCTAACGCCGGACGCGAAAATGGCGAAGCCGCTTCTACTTTAAATATACGGAAATCAATTGGATAGCGAATCAAATTTTTTAGCAAAATCATTTATTGCTTTATTCCTAGTCGCTGTTTGTTTGGTTGCGGCTAATTGGCAATTCCACCGCGGTCAAGACCGACATCAATTAAATGACAAAATAGTTAAGAATTTAGCGAAGCCTGCCCTTACGACGGTCCCTAAAAATATTGCAAAAAATGAATGGCGTCGGATTGAAATATCTGGCAATTATTTACCGGGAACGGATTTATTAAGAAAAAATTCCTACTTCGAAGGCCAATATGGCTACGAATATCTAACAAAATTTAGAGCAACTACTGGTGAGATTATTTGGGTTGATCGAGGTTGGGTAAAAGCCGGCGCTACCGCTTCGGAAAAACCTTTGTTGCCACCTACTCCAAATGAAGAATTATTAATTGAAGGCCGAATCCGTAGTGGTAAGACTTTGTTGCAGGGCAAATTTTTCGCGCTACCGCAAGTAAGGCCAAACGTGAGCGATACAAAATTTAGAATCGATTTGATTAAAACTAATGGCCAAAGAATTGGTAATCCAACAGAATTGCCCGCGCTAAGCGATGGGCCACATTATGCCTACGCCTTGCAATGGCTTTTTTTTAGTGGATTAGTTATTTATGGTCGATTACTAATTAGACGTCAAGCTCTGTCTGGCAAATAATTCTGAATATAAACCGCTCTTCGAAACCAATTCTTCGTGTTTACCTATTTCTACAATCCTACCTTGATCAAGAACCAAAATTTGATCTGCATCTTTAACGGTACTCAACCGATGTGCTATCACAATACTTGTTCTTCCTTTTAGCGCTTCTTTCAAAGCTTCTTGCACTAAAGATTCATTTTCAGAATCCAAATGCGCAGTGGCTTCATCTAAAATAACAATTGATTGTGATTTCAAAAGTAAACGAGCAATTGCCAAACGTTGCTTTTCGCCTCCCGACAATCTGTGACCACGTTCGCCAACTAACGTGTCGAAACCATTTGGAAGAGCAGAAATCAAATCCCAAATTTGTGCTGACTTGCAGGCAGAGATTAATTCCGCTTCAGTTGCGTTTGGTTTAGCATATCGAAGATTTTCCGCGATGGTTTCGTGAAACAAATGGGAGTCTTGCATCACGACTCCGATACGTGATCTTAAAGAGTCCAAATCAATTTCACGAAGATCAATTCCATCAATTTTTATTGAACCTTTAGTTACATCGTAAAGTCTAGGAACCAACGCAGAAATTGTTGTTTTTCCAGCGCCTGATGGGCCGACGATTGCAGTTAATGTTCCGGGTTTAACTTTGAATGAAATATTTTTTAGGATTTCACCGCTTTCTATAATTTCTGGTTTTGCCACCACTTCTAAGGATGCAAGCGAAATCTCATTCGCTTTTGGATAGGCGAAACTGACATTTTCAAAAATTATTTCAGGTTCGCGGCCGCGCCATTCAACGGTATTTGGCGAATTTTTGACCATCGGTTCTAAATCCAAAACTTCAAAAACTCGCTCGAAGGAAACTAGCGCGCCCATTACATCTACACGAACGTTTGATAAGGCGGTTAGTGGACCATAAAGACGAACAAGTAAGGTTGTAATTGCAATTAAGGAACCAACTGAGAGGCTGCCGGAAATAGCTAAAGTGCCGCCAACTCCATATGCGATTGCAGTTGCGATTGACGCGATGCTCATCAAAGAGATGAAGAAAAATGTGTTAAGCATCGCCATGCTGATTCCGATATTGGCAACTTTTCGTGCCTTTGTTCTGAAAACTCGACTTTCATCTTCGATATTTCCGTAAAGCTTTACCAGTAGCGCTCCGGAAACATTAAATCGTTCAGTCATCGCGCTGGACATATCTGCATTGAGGCCATAACTATCTCGAGTGTAATTTTGAAGTCGTTTTCCAACCCACTTGGTAGGAGCTAAAAAAATGGGCAATAGCGCCAACGAAATAAGAGTGATCTGCCAATTCAATGTGATCATCGTTCCAACGACTAAAATTAAAGTAAGAATGTTGCTAACTAATCCGGAAAGTGTTGACGTAAAGGCTCGTTGAGCTCCAATCACATCTGAATTTATGCGCGTTATCAATGCGCCAGTTTGAGTTCTGGTGAAAAATGCAATTGATTGTTTCTGCACATGATTAAAAACCTGCGAGCGTAAATCGTAAATTAATCCTTCGCCAATTTTAGCGGAGTACCATCGATTCCACATATTTATCGCAGCATTTGCGACGGCAATGACTCCAACTAGTAGGGAGAGCCGCACAACCACTGATGAGTCTTTTGGAATGACTCCTCTATCAATCAATTCTTTTAACAAAAGTGGTGTAGAAATCACCAAAACTGCATCAATGATTACCGTGACAACAAAAAATAATAAATCTATTCGATAATTAGAGCTATAACTAAATATCCTTCGGATTGTGCCAGGTTTTAATTTGGCATTTTTTACCGACTGATCAGACTGGAGCGTTCGTAGCGCCATCCAGCCGGCGTGCATCGACATTTAAACAGTGAACCCAAGCGCGCGCAGTTGATCTCGGCCATCATCTGAAATTTTGTCTGGTCCCCATGGTGGCATCCATACCCAATTTATTTTTACGTCATCGGTTAAGCCCGCTAAAGCTGCTCGCGTTTGATCTTCGATTACATCTTGTAATGGGCAAGCAGCAGAAGTTAGCGTCATGTTGAGAATTGCAGTATTTGATTCATCGACCATAACGTCATAAAGAAGCCCCAAATCAACTACGTTGATGCCTAACTCTGGATCAACTACATCTTTCATCGCTTCTGTTACATCATCTATTTTTGCACTCATATTTACCTAGTCTACTTTCTTCCCAAAACTTCCAATTACTTTTTGCTTGCTTGTAGCGATGCATCTTTAAACGCCATCCAGCCCAACAGTGCACATTTGATTCGAGCCGGGTATTTCGATACCCCAGCGAAAGCAACGGCATCTTCCAAAACTTCTTCAGCACCTGAGTCTTCGCCTTTACTCTGCAACATTTTAGTAAACGAATCCAAGATCGACGTTGCTTGAGCAACACTTTTGCCAATCACCAAATCGCTCAATATGGAAGTACTGGCCATTGAAATTGAACACCCAACTCCATCCCAAGTTAAATCAGAAACCCGACCATCAACAATTGTTAGTGCCAAATCTTGCTCGTCACCACAACTTGGATTTATGTGATGAACTTTTACGTCATGAATTGGATTAATTCCCTTATGGTGCGGATGCTTGTAGTGATCCAATATCACCTCTTGATAAAGCGAATTCAATTCCATCATTTAAAAAATTCTTTCGCAGCTTCTATTCCAGATAGCAATGCTGCTATATCGTCGTAGTCGTTATATAAATACAGCGAAGCTCGAGTTGTCGCCGTCAAATTGAATTTTTTGGCCAACGGCCAAGCGCAATGATGACCGGTACGGACTGCGATTCCCTTGTCATCTAAAAATTGCCCCAAATCATGTGGATGGATTCCAGTTAACGTAAATGAAACTGTTCCGCCCCGATTGGCTAAATCTGTTGGGCCAAATATTTCAATACCATCGATTGTTTGCAAGCCGACAATTAGTTCTTTCGTTAAGGCCACTTCATGGCTATGAATATTTTTAATTCCGATTTTTTCTAGATAGTTGATTGCTGCTGCCAAAGCAACTGCACCAGCAACGTTTGGAACTCCACCTTCAAATCGTGTAGGCGCATCACTCCAAGTGGCTTCAGTCATTGTTACGGATTCAATCATTGAGCCACCAAAAATAAATGGCGGAAGCGAATTTAAATCGGCACCCCAGAGAACCCCAGTGCCCAGTAAGCCAAGCATTTTATGCGCCGAAAAAACTAAATAATCAACGCCTAGCTTATTAACATCCACCCCAATATGTGGGACCGATTGACAAGCATCTAAAACAACTTTGGCGTTAACTTTCTTTGCAGCCGAAACGATAGGTTCTAGTTCGTTAATTGTGCCAAGCACGTTGGATTGATGAGTGATGGCAACAATTTTTGTTTTTGAGTTAATTAATTCATTCAAGTTCGAATGATCTAACCGACCATTGCTAGAGACACTTATCCAGCGCAATTTGGCGCCAGACCTTAGGCACGCCTGCTGCCAGGGAATTAGATTTGCGTGGTGCTCCATTTCGGTGACAAGAACTTCATCACCGGGTGAAAGTTTTATTGTGTAAGCAAGCAGATTCAAAGATTCAGTCGCACTTTTTGTGAAAACTATTTGGTTGGAGTTTGCACCGATAAAATTTGCCACAGTTTCCCGGGCAGATTCATAGGCAGAAGTTGCCTCCTCGGCTAATTGATGAGCTCCACGGTGTGCTGCCGCGTTGTGATTTTCATAGAATGCGCGCTCAGCATCCAAGACCATTCTCGGTTTTTGACTCGTAGCGCCGCTATCTAGGTAGACCAAACGTTGTCCACTGCGAATTTCCCGATTGTAAATCGGGAAATCTTCTCTGATTTTGGCAACGTCTAATTTCATAATTACGAAACGTAAGCCTCGTAACCTTGCTCTTCCAAACGTTCAGCCAATTCTGGCCCGCCTTCTTCAACAATTTTTCCGCCAGCAAAGACATGTACGAAATCTGGTTTGATGTATCGCAAAATTCTTGTGTAGTGAGTAATAAGCAAAACGCCCAAATTATTTACAGCTTTCGCTCTATTTACCCCTTCTGAAACAATCCGAAGCGCATCCACATCTAATCCTGAATCTGTTTCATCCAGAATGGCGATTTTCGGCTTTAGTAATTCCAATTGCATGATCTCATGGCGTTTCTTTTCCCCACCTGAGAACCCTTCGTTCACGCTTCGTTCAGCAAAACTTGGGTCCATTTTCAATGCGGTCATCGCATCTTTGACTTCGCCAACCCAAGTGCGAATTTTTGGCGCTTCGCCACGTAAAGCAGTTGCGGCAGTGCGCAAGAAATTGCTCACTGATACGCCAGGTACCTCTACCGGATATTGCATTGCTAGAAACATTCCAGCTTTAGCCCGTTCATCTACTGACATTTCTAAAACGTCGGCACTATCCAGTTTTACTGATCCACCGGTGATTGAGTACTTTGGATGGCCAGCAATTGCATAGGCAAGAGTTGATTTTCCAGATCCATTAGGTCCCATGATTGCATGAGTTTCACCGGACTTAATCGTTAGATCTACGCCCTTAAGGATTTCCTTAGGACCATTTTCGGTTTCAACGCTTACTTTGAGACCTTTGATTTCTAGTGTGCTCATAATTCTCCTCGACTCGTTTCCTATGCTTCGATTTCAATCTCGTTATTGTTAATTTTTACGGCAAATGTTTTAACTGGCGAAACTGCAGGGGGCGTTAAAGCGTCACCGCTTCTTAAATCAAATTCCGCTGAATGTAGCCAACATTCAATTTTGTACCCATCTTGAGTACCTTCGGAAAGCGCTGCATCTTGATGTGAGCAGTTATCTTCAATTGCGAAAACTTCATCACCAACCCGAGCCACACATATCGCTCTACCATTTTTATTAATTGAAACTGGTTTTCCCTCAGTTAAATTTGATAGCAACAAATCCGTCATTTATTGACCAACCTTTGCCAATTCGGCATCGATTCGAGCCATTAATCGTTCTTCAATTTGATCGTTCTTGATTTGGGTAATTATTTCGTTGAAAAAACCACGAATAACCAGGCGACGAGCCTCTTCTTTTGCAATGCCTCGCGACATCAAATAAAACAATTGCTCGTCATCAAATCGGCCGGTGGTGCTAGCGTGACCAGCACCAACAATTTCGCCGGTTTCTATCTCTAGATTTGGCACCGAATCAGCTCGAGCTCCATCGCTTAACAACAAATTGCGGTTTAATTCGTAGGTATCAGTTCCTTCTGCAGCGGCGCGAATAAAGACATCACCAATCCAAACTGTGCGGGCGTCATCTCCGGCCAGGGCGCCTTTGTAATTCACGCGAGATTTAGCATTTGGAACCAGATGATCAACGTGTAGTCGGTGTTCTAGATGTTGCCCTGCGGTCGCAAAATAAACACCCTGTAAATCAGCTTCGGCACCAGGTGCTTTGAATTCAACGGTAGGAAGAATCCGAACAACTGATCCGCCAACGGTTACCGTGATTGATTTAAATTTGGCATCTTTATCAATTATTGCATGATGTCTTGCGGCATATGTTGAATCATTGTTGAATTCTTGAAGCGTGATTAGAGTTAAATCTGATCCAGGTTCTAAGAACAATTCCAAATCTTCAGCCAATAATGCACTGCCAGTATTTTCGATAATCACAACAGATTTGGAGTGGTTTTTAGCAAAAATTTGCACCCGAGAATACTCGGCTTCAGAAATACCTAATGAATTTCGCCCCAAGATAACCGGTTCGCCTAATTCACTGGATATTTCGACTTTAGCCATTGATTTACTGCCGACCACTCGTTGCACAATTACATCGTCGCTGCTTGTCGAATGCTTATCAGTTGAAATCCGTTCAAACTTTGCTCCATTTGGCAAAGATTTTGAAATTAAGGAATGGCCCGAATTCAATTTGGCGCTACCATCGTGAAGCCCACCAAGGCGCGAAAGCGGGGTGAATCGCCAAGCTTCCTCTCGCCCGGTTGGCGTCAAAATATTTGTATTTAGCGCACTCATTAACCAACCGCTCCTTCCATTTGAAGTTCAATTAAGCGGTTTAATTCCAACGCATATTCCATAGGTAATTCGCGGGCAATTGGTTCGATAAAGCCGCGAACAATCATCGCCATCGCTTCATCTTCGGAGAGTCCGCGTGACATTAAATAAAAGAGTTGATCATCTGAAACTTTGGAAACAGTTGCTTCATGACCCATTGACACATCATCTTCGCGAACATCGACATATGGATAGGTGTCGGAACGTGAAATTGTGTCCACTAAAAGCGCATCACATTTAACTGTGCTCTTAGAATGATGTGAACCCTCGGTGACTTGAACTAATCCACGATATGAAGTTCGACCACCACCACGAGCAACCGATTTAGAAATAATGGTTGACGACGTGTGCGGGGCTGCATGAACCATCTTTGCACCGGCATCTTGATGCTGCCCCTCGCCAGCGAAAGCAATAGATAGCGTTTCACCTTTAGCATGCGGTCCCATTAAGAAAACTGCCGGATATTTCATGGTTACCTTTGATCCGATGTTTCCATCAATCCATTCCATAGTGGCGCCTTCAGCGCAAGTTGCGCGTTTAGTCACTAGGTTATAAACGTTGTTGGACCAGTTTTGGATTGTGGTGTATCGAACTCGAGCATTCTTTTTAACAATAATTTCAACTA
>JBDKLQ010000073.1:0-3274 GCA_039795555.1 Actinomycetota bacterium | reverse complement strand
CCCAGCCATCTTGCCTAGTTCCTTGACCCACTGGCGTATTAATTACCAGTGCAATTTCGCCATTTGCCATCTGTTCAGTGATTGTCTTTTCACCTAGTGGCCCGCGACCCTCTGAATGTTTACGAACTGATGTGGCATGTAATCCATGTTCGCCAAAAGCCCACGCGGTTCCGGCAGTTGCGCAAATATTGAAACCAAGCGCACTTAACTCTTTCGCTGCAGCCAATCCAGCTGACTTATCTTTATTGGAAAGCGATATGAATACTGTGCCAGATGTCGGTAACGGACCAAATGCTGCAATCTGACTTTTGGCATAACTTTCACCAAATGTTTTAGCAATTCCCATTACTTCCCCAGTGGATCTCATCTCTGGTCCTAAAGTTGCATCTACCCCACGGCCATCAGTGCGGCGAAAGCGATTCCATGGCAACACCGCTTCTTTAACTGAAATGCCTTTAGCAACGCCATCGCCATAGGGCAACAATTTATCTTCACGCAGTTTGGCAATACTTTCTCCAGCAGCGATCCGAGCTGCTGCTTTCGCTAGCGCCACTCCCGTCGCTTTTGAAACGAAAGGAACGGTTCGGGAAGCGCGCGGGTTAGCTTCCAATACATAAAGCTGGTTGTTAGCAATGGCAAATTGAACATTTATTAAACCACGTACGCCCACCCCGCGTGCCAATTTTTCAGTGGCAATACGAATTTCACGCAATTGATCATTGGTAATAGTCATGGCTGGCAGAACACAAGCGCTATCGCCGGAGTGGATGCCAGCTTCTTCGATATGTTCCATGACGCCACCCAGAAATAATTCGTTTCCGTCATAAAGTGCATCAACATCAATTTCGATAGCCGAATCTAAGAAGCGGTCAACTAAAACTGGATGATCTGGAGTTATTGCCGTTGCTCGGGAAATGTAGGAATTCAATGAATTATCATCATAAACAATTTCCATGCCGCGGCCACCTAAGACAAAAGAAGGTCGGACCAAAACCGGATAACCAATCCGAGCAGCGATATCTGTGGCTTCTAACGTTGATGCTGCCATTCCATAATCTGGCGCATTTAATTTTTGCGCTTTCAAAATTTCGCCAAAGGCACCACGTTCTTCAGCCAAATTTATCGCTTCAGGTGAAGTGCCAAGAATATTTACGCCATTTTCTTTTAAACCTGCGGCAAGGCCCAGCGGTGTCTGGCCTCCTAGTTGGGTGATCACACCAAGCACTGGACCAGCCAATTCTTCGGCTGCTATCACTTCTAAAACATCTTCAAGTGTAAGTGGTTCGAAATAAAGTCGATCACTTGTGTCGTAATCAGTTGACACTGTTTCGGGGTTGCAATTAATCATCACTGTTTCAAAACCGCAATCTCGAAGCGTGAAGGCAGCATGAACACATGAATAATCAAATTCGATTCCTTGGCCAATTCGATTTGGACCACTACCCAGAATTATTACAGCTGGTTTGGTGCGAGTTGCAACTTCACTTTCAGATTCATAGCTTGAATAGTGGTAAGGCGTAAATGCTTCAAACTCCGCTGCACACGTATCAACAGTTTTATAAACTGGTCGCACGCCAAAACTATGGCGCAGTTTGCGAACTTCGGTTTCGGTCAAACCTCGAATGGTTGCGATTTGATTGTCCGAAAAACCCAGTTCTTTTGCGCTGTAAATGAGTTCCCCATTTAAATCTCCTGGTTTACTCAATTCATCAGCTTTTTGATTAATTAATTGAATCTGCGATAAAAACCAAGGATCAATCCGAGTTCGACCATGAACTTCTTCGATCGTGGCGCCAGCCCAGAGCGCTAATTGAACTTGCTGTAATCGATATTCAGTCGGAGTTTCCATTGAATGTAACAACCCGTTGAGATCGATTCCGGCTAAATCGGCTGGAAACCTAAAATTTGCCTCTTTCCGCTCTAACGATCGAAGGGATTTTTGAAGTGCTTCTGGAAACGATCGGCCAATGGCCATCGCTTCACCAACGCTTTTCATCGTTGTTGTCAGCCTTGGATCTGCATCAGCAAATTTCTCAAATGCAAATCGGGGGGCTTTTACCACTATGTAATCTAAGGTCGGTTCAAATGAGGCTGGCGTTACTTTAGTTATGTCATTTTGAATTTCATCTAATGAATATCCAACCGCTAATTTGGTTGCAATTTTTGCTATTGGGAAACCCGTTGCTTTGGAAGCAAGCGCGCTTGATCTTGAAACTCGCGGATTCATTTCAATAACTACAATGCGGCCGTTTTGTGGATTAACTGCAAATTGAATATTACAACCGCCAGTATCAACTCCAACCTCACGAATAATGTCGATCGATAAATTTCGTAACTTTTGGAATTCAACATCGGTTAGTGTTAACGCCGGAGCTACCGTAATCGAATCACCGGTATGCACCCCCATTGGATCAATATTTTCAATCGAGCAAACGATGACTACGTTATCTTTTCGATCGCGCATAACTTCAAGTTCGTACTCTTTCCAACCTAAAATTGATTCTTCTAGAAGAACTTCTGACGTTGGGCTATGCCGTAATCCGGCGCCGGCAATCTGTTCTAACTGATCTGAGTTAAAAGCGATTCCAGAGCCCAAACCGCCCATGGTGAATGATGGTCGCACCACTACTGGATAATTCAATTGCGCTACTGCGGAGAAACATTGCTCCAATGTGTGACAAATAATTGATTTCGCTGATTCGCCACCTACTTTTTCAACAATAGCTCGAAATAATTCTCGATTCTCGCCACGTTGAATTGCTTGGACATCTGCGCCAATTAAGCGGACCCCATGTCGCTGCAAAATTCCTTTTTCATAGATCTGCATTGCGGCATTAAGCGCCGTTTGGCCACCAAGCGTTGCCAATACCGCATCAGGTTTTTCTTTTATAATAATTTGTTCAATAGCGTCCGGAGTAATTGGTTCAATATATGTTGCATCCGCGAATTCAGGATCAGTCATAATCGTCGCCGGATTTGAATTAACTAAAACTACGCGGATACCTTCGTTTTTTAACACCCGGCAAGCTTGGGTTCCGGAATAATCAAATTCGCACGCTTGGCCGATAACGATTGGGCCACTTCCAATAACTAATACTGTTTTTATTGTTTGATCAATTGGCATCAAGCACGAACCTTCCGCGCATCCATCAGGGAAATAAATCGATCGAACAAATAATTAGCATCATGTGGTCCAGCGGCAGCTTCAGGGTGGTACTGCACACTAAACGCCGGCCGTTCAATCAAACGTAAACCTTCAACAACGCCATCATTT
>JBDKLQ010000072.1:0-13686 GCA_039795555.1 Actinomycetota bacterium | reverse complement strand
TCTAGCGTTACTAACGCAACATCGTCACTTAAATATTTTTCTAAAATTTCTGGCGTAATTCGTTCGTGTTCTGCACTTCCGGGTGATTCGTTATCAATTGTTATTAGCTTCAAACCAAATTGGCGAGCGATTCCCTGCAAGATGTAACGATCAGTTGGGAAATTTGCAGCATCGACAATTATTGTTTTACGTTCTGGTTTATTTTGAATAGCTGCCAAACAAAGCTGATAAAAGTTAATCGAAGTTGTGTCACAAACCAAAACTTGACCTGGACCAGCGCCAAGCGCGGCTCGACCTAATAAATCGCCCGTAGTTTGAGCTTCATCAACCCAATGGCTCCAACCAGTTACAACTTCGCGACCCCATTCCAGAGTCATAAAGTCATTGATGGCATTAATTGTCGCTTGCGGCAATCGCCCTAATGAATTTCCGTCCAGATATGACAAATCGGGATCGGTATTTACAAAGAGAGGTCGGTATTTTGCGAGAGGATCGCTAGCGTCTAGCGCCAGGGCATATTCACGCGAAGTTACTTCCATGAATATTGAGCCTACCTTTCTTTATCGCGGATTGCGATAGGTTTTGAATATGAAATCAATAATTCATGCCTTAGAAGTGCTTCTATTTAGATCTCGATGGATTTTGGCGCCACTTTATGTGGGGCTAGTACTTTCACTTTTTCTTCTGGCTTATCGATTTGCGGTTGATTTTGTTCATTTAGCAAAAACTATTACCGAAACAGATGCCCACAATTTCACGCTAGGTTTATTGGCGCTTCTTGATATTACGTTATTAGCAAATTTAATCTTAATTGTTATTTTTGCAGGTTATGAGAACTTCGTTTCCCGAATTGATGCGGCTTCAGAATCTGCTGATCGCCCTCATTGGATGGGCACAATTGATTTCTCTGGTTTGAAAATTAAATTAATTGGCTCACTCGTTGCAATTTCAGTTATTGAACTTTTAAAAGATTTCATTGAATTGGCTGGAAAAGACAAAGTCGGCGAAGGAACCGTATGGAGAATTATTATTCACTTAACGTTCGTGGCATCAGGCGTTCTCTTTGCGCTTATGGATTGGATTGCCGAAAAAAGAGAAGCTGTCAGCATTCACAATTAAGGGATAATTTTTTCCGCCCGAAGCGTCTTAAATATATCCAAGAACGAATCAGTTGATACTTGAATTTCTTTAAATCCAGCATGGCGACTTTTACTCATGTCAGCAAAAGTTTCAACTTGCCGTCCTAAATCTGCATCGGTATGCCACCACGAGGCAAGTTCAGTTGCTTTGTAATTTTTCAAGCCATGCTTTGCGACAATTTTTGCCCAAATCTCGTCGGCGTCATCCATTCGCCCTTCAAGCGGCGATAATTTATCTGGATATCCCGGATCTGGTACCTCAAAGAAATCAGCAATGTTTTTCCAAAGTTGGCGCCAGCGAAATACGTCGCCATTAACAGTGTTAAATGCTTGGTTTTTTGCATTCGGCGATGTTGCTGACCAAACGGCATGTTTTGCTAACATTCGAGCATCAGTTACATCGGTAACACCGTTATATTGCTCTTTTGATCCAGGGAAAATAAATGGCCTGCCCGTTTCTTTACAGATGCTGGCATAAATTCCCAAAGTTACGCCCATGTTCATCGCATTGCCGAGCGCCCAACCAATCATTGTGTGCGGACGATGAACCGACCAAGTAAATCCTTGCGCTTTCGCTGCTGCAAATAATTCATCTTCTTGGGTGTAATAAAAATTATCAATCGGTAGTCGCTCTTGGCTTTCGCGAAACGGCGTATCCATTGGAGTTGACGCATATGCTTCAAATGGTCCAAGGTAATGTTTTAAACCAGTAATTAATACGACGTGTTCTAACGTCTTGGTATTCTTCAATGCATCTAAAGTATTTTTGATCATTGCACCATTGACTCGGCAATTTTCTGCTTCAGTTGCTTGACGTTGCCACGTGGCAAAAAACATATGAGTTATTGGCAGGCCAGCAATTGCTTTGGAAACGCTAGCCGGATCTAACACATCACCATGGATGTGGTTAACACCTGGAATTTCATTTCCAGGTTTGCGAGATAGCCCGTGAACTTTCCAACCTTGCGAAAGTAACTCTTTGGCAATGTTATGACCACCAATTCCTGTAACTCCAACCACCAAGGCTTCTTTCGCCATTGCAATCCCTCCGGTATCTCGTAGTGGGAGATGTTAGGTGGCGCTATACAAAATCACAAGGTGATGGAGAAAGCGTTCTATGACACTTGACGCTTATGCGTGGCGATGTTTAACTTAACGGACGATTTTTCTTCAAAGGAGCGAACTCATGGGCAGAGTCACTGGCCGCGGAATCATAATCACTGGTGGGGGAAGCGGAATTGGTGAAGGTTTTGCAAAAGCATTTGCCAAGGATGGCGCCAAGGTCGGGGTTTTTGATTTAAGCCAAACGAATGCAGACCGTGTTGTAAAAGAAATTACCGATGCGGGTGGCCAGGCAATTGCGCTTGTTGGAAATGTTACCGATCGCGCTAAAGTGAAAAGTTTATTTTCCGAATTTGTTAAATGGGCAGGAAAATTAGATGTCCTATTCAATAATGCGGGATTCAATAAAGCGATGCCGTTTATGGATGTAACTGAAGAAAATTGGCAATCAATCATGAATGTAAATGGTTGGGGCGTTTTAATGTGTTCGCAAGAAGCAGCGAAATTAATGATTCCAAATAAATATGGAAAAATTATTAACACTGCTTCCATTGCAGGTCGACAAGGTTTTCCGAACTTTACCCCGTATTGCGCAAGTAAGTTTGCCGTTAATGCGATTACTCAGGCAACTGCTAAAGAATTAGCGCAATACAATATTACATGTAATTCATTTGCACCTGGTGTCGTCGATACCCCACTTTGGAAACCTTTAAATCAAGATTTATTTGATATGGGTGCAGCACAGGCACCGGATTCAGCAATAAATGAGTTTTCAGTCGGGATACTTAAAGGTCGCCCAGCGCAACCAGAAGATCTCGTCGGAATGGCAATGTTTTTAGCTTCAACAGAATCAGATTACTTCACAGGACAGACCATCATGATTGATGGCGGAATGGTATTGGTGTAAAAATGAAAGCACTGCAATTTATGTCGCCAAATGTTATGGCGGTAAACGATATTAGCAAACCAAAGATTGGTGATGATGAAGTATTACTTGCCGCTAGGTCCGTGGGCATATGCCATTCGGATATTGAATTATTGGAAGGTCGCTACATCATCCCATTTAATTATCCAATTATTCCGGGGCACGAATGGTCTGCCGAAGTTATGGAAGTTGGAAGTAAAGTCACTAAATTTAAAAAGGGTGATCGCGTAGTTGGTGAATGTGTAATCGGTGTCGAACATTTTGGATTTAGCATCAGCGGCGCAATGGCGGAATATTTCATTGCAAAAGATGCCTGGCTTCATAAATTGCCAGATAACGTCAGCTGGACTCAAGGTGCGTTGGTCGAACCATTCAGTTGCGGTTATTACGCAACAGTGCGCGCCGACAATCTCGATGCCAGCGATACCGTTGTTGTTTTTGGCGCTGGTCCAATTGGCTTAGGCGTTGTTGCGGCATGTGCTGCAAAGCGCGCTCGCGTAATCATTGCTGAACCATCTGCCGAACGCGCAAAAGTGGCCATGAGTTTGGGCGCAGAACACGTTGTGGACCCAACAAAAGCTGATTTGGTTGATCAAGTTTTGAAATTAACTGACGGGAAGGGTGCCACTGTCGTATTCGATGCATCTGGTCGGCCAGAAGCGATGGCAAAAACTCTAGAGGTTGCTGCTTTTCGGGCTCGCATAGTGATTATCGGAATCAGTGTTGGTGGTTCTGCTCCAGCCCAACTTGGTTTGGTACAAGCTAAAGAATTACAAATTCGCGGAATTATTGGTTCACCAGGTGTGTGGCCAGAAACAATTCGATTTATATCTCGGACGGGAATTGATTTATCTAAATTAGTTACCGCTACGTTTGATATTTCTGAAGCAGATAAGGCCTATCAAACAGTTCTAAACGATAAGAGCCAGATCAAAGTGCATGTAACCAGCAAGGCAAATTGATGGCAACTATGAAAGCGGCTGTTTTACACGGCCTTAATGATTTGCGCATAGAAGAAGTGCCGGTGCCAAGTTTTGGTCAAAACGATGTTCTTGTTCGAGTTACTTATAACGGACTTTGTGGAACAGACGCATCGGAATACGCCAAGGGGCAAATAATGGTGCCACTTGCGAAACCACATCCCGGAAGTAAACATCAAGGCCCGACTGTGATGGGCCACGAATTCATTGGTGAAGTGATTGATGCAGGTGCAAATGTTAAAAACATGATTGGTAAAAGAGTTGCGTGTGGCGCGGGCGTTTCCTGTGGTGAGTGTAAATATTGCAAAGAAGGTCGAACTAATCTCTGCACTGGTTATTACACACTTGGTTTAAGCATTCATGGTGGCATGGCTGAATTTGCGGTCGCACCTGCCAATATTTGCGTTCCAATTCCCGATTCAATTCCTGATTTACAAGCCGCGCTTGCGCAACCATTAGCGGTTGGAATTCACAGCGTTCGTAGATCTGGAATAAAAAAAGGTGATCGAGTAGTGCTGCTTGGCTTTGGCGCAATTGGTGCCTTTGTCTGTGTCGGACTTTTAAATAAAGGCGTAGAAATTATTGCGATGGATATCGAGCAAAAACGACTTGATGTTGCTAAAAGATTGGGAGTAAATGAAACGATTTTAATCAACAAAGAGGTCACTCCGGCAGAATTAAAAGAGTTATTTCCGAGCGGTGGCGATGTTGTTTTTGAAACTTCTGGCGCACCTGGCGCACCTGCCAGAGCTCTAGCAATTACCAGAACTGGTGGCACCACAATGATGCTTGGACTCAATAAAATTCCGCAAGAAATTCCAATGGCAGATACCGTTCTTCGTGAAATAACTATCGCCACATCGGTAGCTCATGTTTGTAAAGACGATATTCCCGAAGCACTTGAACTACTAAAAAACGAGGAAATTGCTGCATTACTTACAGATCGAGTATTTGCACTCACTGACTCAGATTCGGCATTTAAAGAATTAGTTGCGGGAAAGGCAAATGGAAAAATTTTAATTACACCGAGAACAGAATTGGTTAAGTAATGGCAAAAGTAGCAATTCTCGGCGTCGGCAAAATGGGCGCCGCGATGGCTAAAGAATTAGCCGCTGCAAATCATGAAGTGATTTTGTGGAATCGTACAAATGAAAAAGCAATTGAATTAGCAAAAACTATTCCAAATACAATTGTTGCCACTTCAATTAAAGAGGCGCTAAAAAATGCTGATGTTGCACTTTGTCTGTTTGTTAGTGGTGAGGTCACCGAAAATTCTCTATTAAGTGATGCATCAGTTTTAAGTGAAGCTAATAAATCAATTGTAATTGTAGATATGGGAACCAGTGGCGTCTCTTCTGCCAAAAAATTGGGAGCCGCAATTAGCCAAGCAGGTTTAAAGTTTGTTGATGCGCCAGTTTCCGGAAGTATCGCCACAATCGCCGCACATCAATTGTTAGTTATGTCAAGTGGCGATGATGAAGATATTTCGACAATCGAACCAATTTTGATGAGTTTTTCGAAAAAGGTATTACATGTTGGAGAAATCGGCGCAGGTCAAGCAATGAAACTAGCCGTAAACCTAATTGTGCATTCATTAAATTCGGCAGTTAGCGAATCGTTGGCCCTGGCAACATCAGCAGGCGTTGCTCCAGATAAAGTTTATGAAGTATTCGAAGAATCGGTCATTGCAGCGCCATTCGTTAAGTATAAAAAAGCGGCCTTCTTAGATCCGAATGCCCCAGTTGCCATGCGGATAGATACCGTTGTCAAAGATTTGGAATTAATCCAGGCTTTCGGGAGGGAGCTTGGAGTCTCGCTAAATGCGACAAATGGGGTGGCTGAGCTATACAAAGCTGCCGTTGGGGCGGGAGCAGGGGCCGAGGATATGGCGGCGCTTGTCCGACATATCAAGCGCTGAAGCTTCCATAACGAAATCTTTATAAAAAACTTTGTTTAACCCCTTGTTAACGCTTACCCCCGTTTGTAAAGTCTGACTTCACACCAAGGGTCAAAGGAGAGCCGAGATGTCCAGTGCCACTGAAGTTCGCGAAGTAAAAAAATCTTCGCGGATTCAGATATCTCGCGGCATGATTACGGTTCTAATTGGTACTGCTGCACTCTTTATTGCAAGCGCTCTAATTGCACCAACTAGTGTTTCTAAAGTTGCGTTCATGGGAATGATTCCATTTGCAGCCGTACTTGCGATTATTGGATTAGGGCAAACTCTTGTTGTACAACAGGGTGGAATAGATTTATCAGTAGCTGGTTCAGTTTCGTTGATAGTTGTAATTGTTACCTGGGGTCCAGATCGAAACGATGATAAATTAATTGGCGCAGTTATTGCTGCTTTTATCGCTGCAATTATTACTGGCATTATAAATGGAATATTAGTAACAAAAATAAAATTGAATCCGATTGTGGCAACCCTTGGTGTCAACGCACTTTTGTATGGCGTGATGATGGGTTTATCTGCGGGTAGCCCTCGTCGAACAACGGATCGCTTAGCAAATTTTGTTAATGCAAGATATTTCGGATTACCCGCAACGGTTTATTTTGGAATTGCGATGACAATTTTGGTAACTATACTTTTGAAAACTACAACTTTTGGTCGCAAATTTGAAGCGGTTGGCGCAAATCCACGAGCAGCTAAATCCACGGGAATAAAAACCGATCGGTATCAAATGAGCGCATATGTGATCGCGCAAGTTTTATATTGTGTCGGAGCCGTGTTACTTGGAGGAGTTATTTCACAACCCACTGCTTACCAAGGCGATGAATACGTTCTTCCCTCAGTGGCAGTAGTCGTTCTAGGCGGCACGTCGTTATTAGGTGGCCGGGGTTTCCCGATGGCATCCGCGGTTGCAGCGCTGTTTTTGAAGCAACTCGATATGTTCGTTTTATCGCTCAGCGTGCCATTTGCAGTGCGCACGATAGTGATTGCGGTGGCGTTACTGATAGGTGTTGCTCTTTACACCGTCAATTGGCGTGCAGTTCGAGATCGATTTCAATCAATGAGCAGGAGAAATCTGCCATCAGAAGCGAATGCATAAAAATAAATTTCGATGTGAAAAATCATCGAAAAGGGTGCGACAAAAGTTGCCGCACATCTAGGAAAGGAAAGTAATTTGATCCGCAATAAAAAGCGCGGCCTCTTGATTGCTAGCGTGAGCACAGCTGCAGTAATGCTTGCTACCAGCTTAGTTTCTGCAACATCAAGTAGCGCTGCTTCCGTACCTTCCTGGTGCGGTCCAAAGAAGATCACCCTTGGCTTCGGCGATGGTTTCGGTGGAAATAGCTGGCGTTTGGTTACAACCGCAGCTGTTCGTGAAGAAGCTAAGCTCTGCCCAAGTGTTACAAAGTTGTACTACGCAGATGGTCAAGGAAAGACTGACAAAGCGATTGCAGACATCAAGGGCATGGTTGCCAAAGGCGTTAACGCACTTGTTTACTTCCCTGATGCCGGTAAGGCAATGCTTCCTGCGCTACGTGCAGCTTACAAAGCTGGCGTTGTAACAGTTCCATACCGCGTAACTCCTGGTGGAACTCCTGGTAAGGATTACACAATGTTCGTTGGCACAGACTTCCAGTTAGCTGGTAAGAACTGGGGCGAATGGATTAAGAAGAATGTTCCAGCCGGCGGAAATATTTTGATGCTTTCAGGACCTGCTGGAAACAGCCAAGGTACCGAAGAGCGAAAAGGTCTAGAGGCAGCACTTGCCGGAACAGATTACAAGTTCATTGGTGCTAATCCGTTCGAAGCAACTGGATGGGATCCAGGAAAGAGTCAGGAAGTATTGACAGCTGCGATTGCGAAATATCCAAAGATTGACGTAATCGTTTCTGACTTCGGCCCATCTCTTGTTTCCGCACTAGATGCAGCACAGAAAACCGGTTGGAAGATTCCTGCAATGGCAGCTTCTGACGGAAACGTTCTAGGTTGCTTCTGGAAGGACATGCAAGCTACTCAACCAAACTTCAAATTGATGACCGTTTCGACTCAGAACGATCACTCACGACTTGCAACACAATGGGCAATTGCACTTGCAACTGGTGGTAAGAAGCCAGCAAATAAGCAATACCCATCACTTGTGTTTGAAGACTCTGTATCTGGAAAGCCAAATCCAGTTCAATGCCGCAAAGACCTACCTGGCGACATTTATTTGTCAGCCAAGATGTCAGGCGACAAGCAAGCTAAATTGAAGAGCAACTAATTAAATAATTAGTTTCTTTGGCAAAGTCAGGTTGGCCACTTAAAGTGGCCAACCTGACTTCTAAAATTTATTTACAAAGCGCAGATTTATTGAAAAGGTGAAGAAGTGAGCCAAACTCCGCTAAGACTCTCAAACATCACAAAAACCTACTCAGGCGTCACCGCCCTGAAAGATGTTTCATTTGAAGTTCGTAGTGGCGAAGTACACGCGCTGTTAGGGGAAAATGGTGCTGGAAAATCAACACTGATGAATGTTGCTTCCGGTACGACAAAACCAGATATTGGAATCATTGAAATAAACGGTGAGATAGTTGAGAATTTAAATCCGATTATTGCGACCGAAAAAGGTTTAGCGATCGTCCACCAGCACCCTGCGGTTTTGCCAGACTTATCTATCGCAGAAAATATTCGACTTTCAGTTCCTGAAGAATTTTTGAAATCTGAAGGATCTATTTCTCAAACGATGCGCAAAATGTTGGATGATTTTGGATTTACTCCAAATTTAAGTGCCCGAGTAGAAACTTTAACCGTTGCACAAAAACATTTATTAGATTTGGCAAAGGCATTTGCAGTCAAACCTAAAGTTTTAGTTTTAGATGAGCCGACCGCTCCACTTGGTCAAGAGTCTGTGGAAATTCTTTTTAAAAGAATAAAACAAATCACTGGCGAAGGTACGGCAGTTATTTATATTACCCATCGTTTAGCAGAAGTACGCGCATTAGCTAATCGCGTAACAGTACTTCGAGACGGAAAATGGCGAGCCACATCGAATGTATCTGACGTTTCCGATGATGAAATTATGAAATTGATAGTAGGGCGCGAACTGGAATCAACATTTCCCCCTAAGCATCAATCAGCTCCTGGTGATCGCGAATACTTTAAAGTTGAAAATTTCTCAAGCCATGATTTTCATGATGTATCCATTTCGGCAAAACAAGGTGAAATCATCGGAATTTCTGGCGTTGTGGGAAATGGACAGAGCGAGTTATTACGTGCCTTTGCCGGCTTGGCAAGTTATGAAGGCGAAGTATTAATCGACGATAAACCAGTAAGCCACGGTGATTTATTAAAGCAAACCGCTTACATGCCAGCGGATCGACATGGCGAAGCTTTGATGATGACGATGTCGGTTCGCGAAAATGCCGCCATTAGTGCGCTAAAAAAATATGCAAATTTAAGTTTTATTTCGCGGAAAAAGGAAACAAAAGTTGTTTTAGATTCCTTAACATCTCTTTCAGTTAAGGCACCATCAATGGATGCAGCAGTTTCATCACTTTCTGGCGGTAATCAGCAAAAAATAGTTATGTCCAGATCTCTTCTCTCAACACCAACGATGATAATTGCAGACGAACCAACTCAAGGCGTCGACGTTGGTGCCCGCGCTGAGATTTACCAAATTTTACGTAATGTTGCCGAAGAGGGAATTCCAGTAATTGTTAATTCCTCTGATACCAAAGAGCTAGAAGGTTTGTGTGATCGAGTTTATGTAATGTCTCGTGGGTACGTCGTAAAAGCTTTAGAAGGAAAAGAAGTCACCGAAGAAAATATGGTGACTGCTGCAGTTCAATCCACAACCCTTAAGAAACAAACTGCAACTGAAGTAGAAAAAAGTGTGCGAGCAGGAAAGTTCAATCGATTTATTCAAGGTGACTATGTTCCACCGCTAATTCTTGGAATTATCATGGTTATTTTAGGTGCTTATGTAACTTCTAAGAATTCTTCGTACATTGGTAATTTCAACATAAACGCGATTCTTGGTTTAGTGACAGCACTTGGCTTCATTGCAATCGGTCAATCCATAGTTTTAATGACTGGTGGAATCGACCTATCGGTAGGGCCGGCAGCAGGGTTCTTACTCTGTTTCGG
The DNA here is from genome assembly GCA_039795555.1 of Actinomycetota bacterium. Lineage (GTDB taxonomy): Bacteria > Actinomycetota > Actinomycetes > Nanopelagicales > Nanopelagicaceae > ZLKRG08. The sequence continues at coordinate 3,504 of JBDKLQ010000072.1, read as the reverse complement.
GTCTTTATTTATCAATGATGGAAAATCTGTCATCGTGATGCTTATCGGAGTATTGCTGATGTTTGTGATTGCATTTTTAATTGGAATTTTTAATGCCTTTTTAATTCGATATGCCAAATTCACACCAATCGCCGCGACTTTGTCGCTATATATTGCCTTAATTGGGTTTAGCTTTTTAATCAGACCAGCTCCTGAAGGTTATATAAACGAAAACGTTGCTAACCTTTTGCTTGCGAAAATAGGCCCAATTCCTTATGTTTTCATTTTCCTTGTGATTGTTTCAATCCTGATGGAGGTCGCACTTCGCCGGACTTTCTGGGGACTTAAACTTAGAGCAGCTGGTTCAGATGAAGAATCTGCGCGGCGACTAGGTGTAAATATAAATCGAACAATCTTTGGAGCCTATGCCGCATCTACATTATTTTCGGCAATCGGTGCGATTATGTTGATGTCGATATTAGGTGTTGGCGATGCTGCCCAAGGATCGACTTATACCCTGCAATCAATTACAGCTGCGGTCTTGGGCGGAACGTCGCTTTTGGGAGGCCGTGGTTCATTTATCGGAACTCTCTTCGGTTCGGTAGTCATGATTCAAGTTTTGAATGCAACTACATTGTTGGATTTATCCCAAACCTGGCAATACATTTTCCAAGGTTTACTAGTTGTGATTGCAGCAGTTATGTTTACATTAACCAGACGAGCTTCAAGTGGAGGTAATAAATGAAGGCGGCACGTTTCCACGGCAAAGGTGACATCAGAATTGAGGAAGTTCCAAACCCAAGAGCCCCAAAGCCTGACGAAGTTGTAATTGCGCCGCTCTACTGCGGAATATGCGGTACAGATCTTCACGAATACATGGTTGGCGCGATTGTTACACCAACTAAACCACACCCATTAACTGGAGTAACTAATCCCCAAATTTTAGGACACGAATTTTCTGCGCGCGTACTTGAAATCGGTAGCGAAGTTGATTCGGTAAAAGTTGGTGACCGAGTTGCGATTATGCCGGCCATTGTTTGTGGGCGATGCGAACCTTGTCGAACTGGCCGCGGCCACCTCTGTGAAATGTTTGCCTGCACTGGTTTGAGTGCCGAGACCGGGGGCATGGGCGAAATAGCGATTGTTAAGGAATATCAGGTTGCCAAACTTGCGGATAATATGTCTGATCAAGCAGGGGCACTTGTAGAGCCAGCAGCTGTTGCCGCCTATGGCGTCGAGCGCGCTGGGGTTCGTGGCGGAGATGTAGTACTTGTTACCGGCGCAGGTCCGATTGGTGCGTTGAGCGCCTTATATGCAAATGCCGTTGGCGCTGCAACAGTAATCATTGCTGAACCAAATCAGTTCCGAGCAGATTGGGCAAAGAAATTAGATATTGGTCCAGTTTTGGATCCAACAAAGGATTCATTTTCTGATGAAATAAAATCATTAACGGGCGGTCGTGGTGTTGACTTGGCAGTTGAATGTTCTGGGTCAACACCTGGATTACAAACGGCGATGTCTAACACTCGCAGAAGCGGAAAAGTTGTTCAGACTGGCTTACATACAAAGCCGGCAACGATTGATGCGATGATGTTGTCTGAACGCGATATTACTTTGTATGGAAGTTGGTGCTGGTATTTAACCGACTGGCCACGAATCATTCGCCTAATTGCATCTGGTAAATATCCAGTTGAGAAGGTAATTTCAACGGTGGTGCCTGTAGATGATGTCGTTAAAAAAGGTTTTGATGTATTAATTGATCCAAAAGGTAACCAGATGAAAGTTTTAGTAAAAGTCAACTAAGTTAAAAATAAATAAGGCGGCTGAATAATTCGACCGCCTTATTTATTTTTTATTAAAGATTTAAGCCACCCAGTGATTCAAGTGATGGCCGAGACTTCAAATATGCCGCAGAAGCAGCGTCGCGCTCATCCTTTAGGTAATAAGCAACCTCAACTAGTTCAAGCGCCAAACCATCTGGGTCACTGAAGTAGCACCAGCGCCAACCAGCTAAGGGACCTTCGTCAACAACATTTGGTTCGGTATAAAACTTAACCCCTTTGGCTTCAAGTTCCTTCTTTTTCGCATGGATATCTTTAACTTTAAAACAGACGTGAGCAGCGCCTCGGTGATTGTTTGGGACTGCGCCGCCATTAAAGGTTGGCTGCGGATCGGCATATTCAATCAACTCTAGAGTGCTGCGATCGTCCACCCAAAGTGATACCTGGCGCAATTTTGCGCCTTTTACGCGGACACCTTTCTCTAATTCTGGTCCTTCAAACCAAGGTGTTGGCTCATTTTGGAAAGTTAATCCAAGAATGTCATGATAAAAATAAATTGAGCGGTCTAAATTTTTCACCACGAGTCCTACGTGATGTATTAATTCCAGCGTCATCTTTCCTCTTTCTAGCGTGGTAGGAACACTCGCCTAACACCTTTTACGGAGATTACACCCAGAAAAAGGCTCTTGTATAGTGTCACCTAACACTTTATTATTCCCACTTGACGCGAAAGTCTTAGAAGGGACCAAAGTGGCCATCGATCCAGTCGAGCTATTGGGGTCAAGACTTAAAGAAGTTCGTACCGCATCAAATCTTTCACTTCGTGAAGTAGCGCGCCAATTAGACGTTTCACCATCTTTCCTTTCGCAAATTGAAAACGGCAAATCTCAGCCATCTGTTGGAACGTTATATCAATTGTCGCAATTATTAGGCGTACCAGTCGATGAACTTTTTTCTGGAAACGGAAAAGCACATTTAAATGGCAACGGTTCTGAAACTGCTAATCGGGATTCACTTCATAGTCCAACCGAAATTTGGAACGATGTAAAGAAAGCAACAATATCGACGGTAACGCCACATGCCAGAAATAAAATTATTATGGAGACTGGTGTTGAATGGCAACGCTTAGCAGCAACAGTTGATCAAGATGTTAATTTTATTGAAATTGTGTATCCAGCCGGTTCGGCATCAAACGCAACTGGCGAATTTTTAGTTCACCAAGGTTATGAATATGGCTACGCCCTCGAAGGAGAAATTGAAATAACGATTGGCGATGCAGTTTTAAATCTTTCAAAAGGCCACTCAATCGGTTTCGATTCATCAATTCCACATATGCTGAAAAATTCGGCTGCCACAGAATTTAGAGGCATTTGGTTTGTCCACGGGTGTTCACCCAGAAAGAGCGGCAAAAACAAGTAACCATTGACACTCGCTTAACACTAGTGTTAACTAGCACAGAACACTGAGCGTGAGGAGTTATAGCAATGGCAATTCCTACATATGGCAATAACGCTGTCGATTGGGAAACACGTGTCGATATGGAGCGCTTGCGCACCGAGCGTTTAACGAGGTTAAAAGCCGAATTAAATAACTCTAGCCTGGGATCAATCTTAACTTTTGATTTTCACAATATTCGTTACATGACCGCCACCCATATTGGAACTTGGGCGATGGATAAAATGATTCGCTTTGCAATTTTGCCACGCGGTGGCGAACCAGTCCTTTGGGATTTTGGATCAGCTGC